>CANGOX010000022.1 GCA_947455605.1 Chitinophagaceae bacterium | reverse complement strand
TTGCAGCCGGCCCGCCGGTACCATCAGAAATGTCAAATACCCTGGCACAGATGCTGGTAGTGATCATTGCCGCTCTTTTGCTTGTGATCGTTCTGCTCGCCAATGTATTGATCGGTGCTGCAGAAATTTATACGCAAAGCTACAAAGAAGCCAAAAAGAACGGTACGTTGGGCGATGGCGTAAAAGTACTGTCTGTATTATTTTTATGTTTGGCAGGTTCAGCCGTTTTTGCTGCTGATGCACCTGCTGCGGCAGCTGCGGCTCCGGCCGTTTCTTCTGCGGTGGAGTTTGGTGGATTATCTGCCACTTCCTTCTATACACTGATCTCAGTGATCGGGATTGAACTGATCCTTATTATTGGACTGTTATACAACCTGAAAAGAATATTGGCAAAAGAAGTAGCTGTATCCGGCATTGAAGCCAAACACGCGAAATCATTCGACCTGGGTAAATGGTGGTGGGAGAAAGTGAACAGCATGCGTCCTGTTCAGGAAGAAGCCAATATTGACCTTGGCCATGATTATGATGGTATCCGCGAACTGGATAACCGTTTACCACCTTGGTGGTTATATGGATTTTACCTTTGTATACTGTTTGCCGTTATCTATCTCTACCGTTTCCACGTTGCTCATTCAGCACCTTTGAGTAAAGAAGAATATACGATCTCGATGAATGAAGCGGCTGCTGCCAAAGAAGAGTACCTGAAAAAAGCAGCCAATAAAGTGGATGAGACCAACGTTACTTATTTAACAGATGCAGCTAATCTGGATGCAGGCAAGAAGATCTTTACAACGATCTGTATGGCTTGCCATCTGGCAGATGGTGGTGGATCAGTTGGCCCTAATCTTACTGATCAGTACTGGATACATGGCGGGGGAATCAAAGATATTTTCAAGACCATCAAATATGGCTGGCCTGAAAAAGGAATGAAGAGCTGGAAAGATGATTATTCGCCAGTGCAGATTGCCCAACTGGCAAGCTTTGTAAAATCATTGCAGGGAACCAAGCCTGCCAAAGCAAAAGAACCCCAAGGTGTGATCTATGAAGAAACCGCGGCTCCCGCGGCTGCTGCCGCAGATACGGCAAAAACAGCTGGTACAGCTACAAAACCTGATACCAGCATGAAAAAATAACGATGAGTGAGATCAAGCATATCAATGAACCGCTGACAGAGAATTTTCGTGACAGGATTGCTACAGTTGATGAATCAGGACATCGTAAATGGATATTCGCTTATAAACCTCACGGCAGGTTCACCAATATCAGAACCTGGTTAAGTGTACTTTATTTTATTATATTCTTTGGTCTGCCATTTATCTATATAGATGGCAGGCCTTTATTTTTATTTAACCTGCCTGCCGGTAAATTCATTTTGTTCAGCAAAGCTTTCTGGCCGCAGGATTTTTTCATTTTCGGGATAACGATGATCACTTTTGTATTCTTCATCATCCTGTTTACCGCAGCTTTTGGCCGTTTGTTCTGCGGATGGGCCTGCCCCCAGACCAATTTTATGGAAATGATGTTCCGTAAAGTAGAATTCTGGGTACTGGGCGATGCGCCGGCGCAAAGACAATTAAAGAATGCGCCCTGGTCTGGTGCCAAACTCAGAAAAGTAGCGTTGAAGCATATTCTGTTCTTCCTCCTTTCCTTTATCATCGCCAATTTTTTCCTTGCCTATATTATCGGGATCAAAGAACTGGAGAAGATCATTGTAGAACCGGTTACGGAACATATTGTAGGATTCAGTTCCCTGCTTATTTTCAGCGCCGTATTCTATGCTGTGTATGCTTTTTTCAGAGAGCAGGCATGCACAGTGGTTTGCCCTTATGGACGTTTACAAAGTGTACTGCTTGATAAGAACTCCATGATCGTTGCCTACGATTACAAAAGGGGTGAACCTCGCGGTATTGCCAAAAAAGGTGAAGAAAAACCTCTGGGCGATTGTATAGATTGCCATCATTGTGTAAGGGTTTGTCCAACGGGTATTGATATCAGAAACGGGGTGCAGATGGAATGTGTGGGTTGTACAGCCTGTATAGATGCCTGTAACAATATCATGGATTCACTCGAGCGGCCACGCGGGTTGATCCGCTACGCTTCAGAGAATTCCATTGCCGATGGTGAGCCTTTGCGCTATACTACCCGTATGAAATTTTATACAGGCTTATGTGCACTGGTGCTTTGTGTTTTAAGTGTTTTGCTGATGTCGAGAAAAGATATTGATGCCACTATCATGCGTACAGCAGGTATTTTATACCAGGAACGTGGTACAGACAGCCTGTCTAATCTGTACAATATTAAGCTGATCAATAAAACAGTAAGAGACCACCATTTGTATATAAAACTGGACGACGGGAACGGTAAGGTAGAAGTGATCGGTAAACCGTATATTTCAGTAGTGAAAGAGGGGCAGGGTTCAGGTGAGTTTTTTGTGGTACTTCCTAAAACAAGGATACATAGCCGCAAAACTGAGATCAGGATGAGTTTGTATAGTGATAATCAACTGGTGGCTTCTATGAAGACCAATTTTCTGGGGCCGGCCAATTAATTAGTATTAACCATTAAACTTTTTTTTATGAACTGGGGTAATAAATTAGTGATCGTATTTCTTGTGTTTGCCGGATTAATGGCCACCCTTGTGTACAAAGCCGTAAACACGAAATATGAATTGGTGAGTACAGATTATTACAAAGATGAATTGCGTTACCAGGATAAAATTGACGGGGTAAATAATGCAAACACAATCAGTAATATTTCTGTGAACCAGGATGAGACGCAGCTGGTACTAGAGCTCCCCAAAGAAATGAAAGGCATTAAAACAGAAGGCGAGATATGGCTTTACTGCGGAAGTGATGCCAGTAAAGACAGAAAGATCCCCTTACAGGTAGATGAAGATGGCCGCCAACTAATTGCCAAGAACAAACTTGCAAAAGGAAATTATCAACTCAAGCTTACTTACAAATCAGGCGGCAGTAATTATTACAGCGAAAAAAACCTGACCGTAAACTAAGCGAATGTTTCAACTCATTCTTACCGGTTGTTTACTGGGTGCAGTAAGTAGTTTGCACTGTGTAGGTATGTGTGGACCTATTGCTTTATCCTTACCGGTTCATTATCTTCCCCCTCAGCAAAAAACCCTGGGTATTTTTTTATACAATATCGGTCGCATTACCATGTATTCGCTGCTGGGTTTACTCTTTGGGTTTGTAGGCAGACAGGTATACCTTGGTGGTTTTCAAAAAGCTTTTTCCATTGGCCTGGGTAGCTTACTCTTATTGATCCTTTTTCAATCGGTTTTCAACATAAAACTGTTTCCCGAAAAATGGATCCGTCAGCCCACCCGTAAACTGCAGCATTTCATCAGCCGTTACATGCAGCAGAAAAAGCTGTATGGCTTGCTTGTATTGGGTGCAGCCAATGGCTTACTTCCCTGTGGGATGGTGTATTTTGCCATAACCGGTGCTATGGCAGCAGGCAATGTGGCAGGCGGTGTGGTATTTATGGCAGCATTTGGAGCAGGCACTTTTCCAGCCATGTTTGCGTTGAGTTTCTTTGGTTCCATGATCAGCCTCCAGGCGCGGAATACCATCAAAAAAGCCGGCCCTTATGTTTTGTTTATTATGGGTATTTTGCTCATACTCAGGGGACTCAGCCTGAATATTCCTTATGTCAGTCCCTTCATTCCAGGCTCCTTTGAGAACGTGGTTCCCTGTCATTAACGGCTTTAACAGATTCTTATTAAACCCTTGACATTTTATTCTATCTATTAAAAAGATCTTTGCATCAGGCAACGCAGAAACAAGGCACGGTATCTATTTAGAAAGGAATAAAAGGTATTTGGAAAGGTTTAACAGAAAGGATGAAACTGATGGCACAGGGTTTGCGTTAATAGATAATATAAACACGAAAGTCTCTTACAATTTTCTCATAAGCAGTTAGTTTTGGTTGCGGTCCCGATTTCCATCGGGACCAATTTTTTTACTACCTCCTCCGCAAAAATTTTCGAAAACTATAGAAGAGAGACAAGGCACATCCTGTGCTGTCGGCGGCAATATCCATCAACTCAAAAGAGCGGTTGGGGATCCAATGATCCTGCACAAATTCCATGATCGTTCCATACACGATTCCCAACAGGGTGATGAATAAAAACCATTGTTTCTTTTCCTGATCCGGAAAAGAAAACTTTCTGAAAGGGTAAGAAAATAGAAAGCAAAGGATTCCGAAAAGCGCAATATGTATCCATTTATCTGCATGGATCAATGCCAGCCAGGGGTATTTGGGTATGGCGGAACCGGGGAGGCAAAGCAAAAAGAGGCTGATGATAAACCAGATGATAGCAGGGATAAACTGTTTGAATCTCAAAGTGATGTATTCAGTAAGGGCCGAAGATATTTGTAATCTGAGAAAAAAGATGATTCATTCTTTACCCCACTTTACCCAGTACATACATCTGGTCAATAGTTGGGGTAGGGCTTCCGCCTTTTTTCTCAAGCGTGATCGCGAAAGCTGCTGCGGCAGGAATATTCTTCATTTTGCAAAGTCCTGTACACGCGTCCATTACACCGGCATCAACGGGCTTTCCATCTACTATGGCCCATAGCTGGTATTGTTTTCCTACGGCGGCTTGTGGTAATTTATTGGGAAGGAGATAAACGTCTTTTGATTTACTATCCCAGAAAACCGTAGCCAGACTATTCTCTTTTCCGGGCACGCCCTGCATCGATACTTTGATCATGGAAGGATCGGTCATCATCTGCATATTATTATACAGATCAAGTGCCTTGGTCTGCATTTGCTGATTGTCTGCAATAAGGCTGTTCTTTTCAATCAACAATGCCTGGTAGGCTGTAGACGTAGATTTGAACTGGCTATAGAAATACACATTCAATGCCGCGCTTGCTACCAGCAGGATCACAGAAGCGGCTGCTACATAACGGCTCCATCCAAAAGCAACCAACCTGGTTTTATGGTCCTCTTTTTTAAATTCAGGTGCCAGTATGGTAAACAAACTATCTTTTACATGTGCATGCGGTGCAACAGCAGAAGCCAATGCCTGTTGCTCAAGAGATGCTTCAAATGCATCAATAGCCTGCTGTACTTCGGGGTACTTGCGGGCCATCTGCAAAAGCTCGGCAGCTTCCTGTGCATCAGCCATGCCTAGCACATAGCTTTCAATCACACCGGTTTCTATGTAAGCCTTGATATCCACTTTATGGTTTAATAATTTCTCTTAATTGAATCAATGCGGTACGTAACCTTGTTTTCACGGTTCCCAGCGGCATATTCAGCATCTTGGCTATCTCATCCTGCGTATAACCCTGAAAATAAGATAATTCAACCAACACCCGGTATTCCTCCTTTAGGTTATGAACCAGTTTTCTCAGTCCTATATGGTCTGTTTTGGTTTCACTGCTACCCCCTGCATTATGTACGTCTTCTGTAAGTTCACGGTTCTGGCGGCTGTTCTGAAAGCTTTTGCTCCTCACGGTGTCAATCGAAGCATTGCGTGCTATATTCAGCATCCAGGTAAATAAGCGCCCCTTGCTGCTGTCGTAGCTGTCTATCTGCTTCCAGATCTTCACAAAAACCTCCTGCAAAACATCGTTTGCCAGTTCCTCATCGGTAACTATGTTCCGGATTATAGATAGCAGAGCCCCTGCATAATTATCATACAGGTAACTGAATACATGACGGCTCCTTTGCCTGAGCAGTTGTACCAATTCGGGTTCGCTATATTTTGTAACTACTTCCAAAAGCAGGGTAACTTGGGTTCAAGGTTGAACTATATACGGGGAAAAGCTACCGGTGGATTTATCCAACAAGGGCTGTGTATGCCTCAGCGTTTAAAAGTTCTCCAACGCTGGCCATATCGGCTACGGTCATTTTAATGATCCAGCCTTCTCCATAAGGGTCTGTATTCACCAGTTCGGGTTTTTGCGCCAGAACAGTATTCTGTTCGGTGATGGTGCCTGCAACGGGTAAGAACAGGTCACTTACGGTCTTTACTGCCTCTACCGTTCCAAAAACTTCTTCGCCGCCAAGTGTTTTGCCTAAAGCAGTAATATCCAGATACACAATATCACCCAGTTGATCCTGTGCATAATCGGTAATGCCAATAGTGGCAACATTTCCGTCTAAACGGATCCATTCGTGGTCTTTGGTGTAACGGAGCTCTGCGGGAAAATTCATAACGTAGTTTTTAGTATTGCAAATATTAGATAAAAATCGATTGAACAGAATTAATTGTACCCACACCAGTTAGATAATAGTGAATAGTCTAAAAGTAAAAGTCAATTTTAACTATTGGCTTTTAATTATTAATTACGTCAAAACCCCTGTTGCTCAAAATACAGCAACACATGGTCTTTGATAAAGTTTTCCTGCAAGGGCAATACCATTACGGGTAGCTCTTTTACCTGTTTATAATGAGGCCAACCATCCGGATCATGGCCTTCCAGGAGATAATAACCACTTTGACTGAGTACTTTGCAAACGGCCACATGCATAAGGTCCTGTTTCTGCTCTTTTGAGATATTTTCCTGCAAAAACCCGGTTTCCTGCATCCCTATCAGGAATAAAACGGCTTCCAGATCGGGTTTTTTGCCAAAACGCTCCACTAATTTGGCCTCCAGTACCCACCACCGCTGTTGTAAATCATCTGAAATGAACATATGCGCAAAGGTAAACAGCAGAACCATGCCATCATCACCCTGCAAAAGTTATCTTTGCGCAAAATTGAACCGATATGTTACAGGTGAGTGTATTGCGCAACAATACAGAAGAAGTTAAAAAAAGACTGGCCGTAAAGCATTTTAAACAGCCCGAGATCGTAGATGCCGTAATAGCATTGGATGATGAGCGGAAAAGGCTGCAGGCTGAATTTGATCATACCCAATCCAAGGTAAATGCCGCTTCCAAAGAGATCGGTAAACTGATGGGTCAAGGCAATAAAGAAGGAGCAGAAGCCCTGAAATCTGACGTTTCTGGCTGGAAAACCAGTCTAGAGCCACTAAAAGAACAGATGACATTGGTTGAGAAGCAATTGCTCGATACGATCGTGATATTACCCAATCTCCCCGGTCCGGGGGTACCCGAGGGCAAAACCCCCGAAGAGAATGAGGTGGTAAGAGAAGGCGGTAAAAAACCCAATCTTCCGGAAGGGAGTGTGCCGCATTGGGACCTGATCAAACAATACGACCTCGTTGATTTTGAAACCGGTGCCAAAATTACCGGTAGCGGGTTCCCTTTATACAAAGGCAAGGGTGCTAAACTGCAAAGAGCATTGGTTCAGTATTTTCTGGATTATAATACCGCAGCGGGTTATACAGAATACCTGCCCCCTTTTATGGTAAATGAAGCCAGCGCTTTTGCCACCGGCCAATTACCCGATAAAGAAGGCCAGATGTACCATGCAACAGCAGATAATTTTTACCTCATACCTACAGCTGAAGTGCCGGTTACCAATATTTATCGCGATACCATTTTAAAACAGGAAGAATTGCCCGTTAAGATGACGGCTTATTCACCCTGTTTCAGAAGAGAGGCCGGCAGTTTTGGGAAAGACGTACGTGGTTTGAACCGGGTTCACCAGTTTGAAAAAGTTGAGATCATACAGATCGTTGATCCTGAAACCAGTTATGCGGTTTTGGATGAAATGATCATGCATGTAGAAAAATTATTGCAAAGCCTGGAACTACCTTATCGTATTCTTCGTTTATGTGGTGGCGATATGGGTTTCACAAGTGCTATCACGTATGATTTTGAAGTATACAGTGCCGCACAGGAACGCTGGCTGGAAGTAAGTAGTGTAAGTAATTTTGAAGGCTACCAGACCAACCGGATGAAATGCCGTTATAAAGATGAGAATGGAAAAATACAATTACTGCATTCTTTAAATGGAAGCTCTTTAGCCTTGCCGAGAATAGTTGCGTGTTTGCTGGAAAACAATCAGGAAGCAGACGGTATCCGTTTACCGGAAGTGATGCATAAGTATTTTGGTGCCAATAAAATCACTAAATAAAGCCATCATTTCTACGAAGAGGAACAACGAGGAGAAATCTTTTGATGATCAATGATAGCCTGAAAAGATTTCTCCTCATTCTTCGTCGAAATGACGTCTCTTGGTTCAACATTCGATATTCACATCATCTCCGTATTTCCACTTTCGTTCCCACCGGTAACATCGCAAACAACTCTTCAATATATTTATTTTTTGTGCTGATACATCCTTCGGTCCAGTTACGGTATTGATCAATGGCAAAATCTTCATGGGGCCAGGTACCATGGATACCAATGTCTCCGCCAATTTTTGCATCAGATGGAATAACCCCCTGAGCTTTTCTTTGATTAAATTTCTGATAGCTATCCTTTGTTGGATAATCGATCAGCATGAACGAATCCCATTTCTCATGTTTGCGTTTATAGGTAATATGAAAAATTCCTTCGGGAGTTCTTCTGTCGCCCTGCATCATCTTATCACCTATATCGGCATTACCAAAAACCACCGGGTAAGTAGCCAGCCATTCGCCGGTTGAGTCATACACCTGTAATTCATATTTACTTTTTACCACCATCACCGCATAGGTATACTTTCCGATGTAGTGCAGGTTGGTGTAAGATTTTTTTCTGAAAGAAGTTTGTGTGAACACGATCAAACCCAATAATGGAAGATACAGGGGAGCTTTCATGGTGCAGGTTTTATTTGAAAGCAAACTATGTGATCTGAATGTTGTAGTTGGGTTAATTCACCAAAAATTAAGTTAATGCAGGATTAATGTAAGCAGCGTATTTGAAAAGTGATTGGGAGTAACGGCCTGTCTGCGCAACGATAGGTAAGGAGGAAGCGATCTGAGTTTCGAATACTAGAGAGATTGATAGGGTAAGTGACAAAAAAATACAAGTCCCTGATTGCTTTGTAACACAGATTGCTTCGTTCCTCGCAATTACGGGCGCCCCTTGGAAAAGGGGCGCGTAGAATATATCAACATGAGAAATAAAAACAGTTTCTACCAGTTACTGAAGCGGATTCCCACTGTGTATGGATATTGCTCAACACGGGTCACATCTTTCTGTAAACGGTTAAGACTGTAACTGCCGTATAAGCGTACCGGACCCAATCCCAGTTCTCCGATAGCCGCTACACGCCAGGGTTCAAAATTAAAATCGCCTTTGATCTTTTGTTTACCACGTTCACCACTGATCTGTTTGTTGTGGCTATTGGTTAAATATCCGGCACTGATACCGGCACTAAAACTGAGTCCCCTGCGGCTGTCCGGTGTGGTGTTAAAGTTCAGCATAACTGGAACGGTTAAATATTCCACATACAGTTTGTTCTTGGTAAAAGCAATGGAATCGTTGAATACATAAGGCTGTGGATCTTTCCGGAAACTGAGATGTGTGTCAAACCGGTAGTTGTACATTTCCAGACCAAGACCGTATTTCAGATTCACTACGTGGTTGATCAGGTTCAATTTCTGCATAAAGAACCAGATGTTTACATTACTGGATTTACCGTTGATCAGTTTATAACTGTTCTGGTTAACCGGTCCGTCTGCAGCACGCAAGGTTTTAAAATAACCACCTGTCTGTGCCGCTGTATAATCGGTATTGTCGCGCATATTCGCAAAGCCCAGGTCCATGATCCACCAGTTGGTGCTCACATTGCTTCTTTTTCTCGGGCGGCGTTCCACACGCAGCTCGTAACTTTTATTGCGTTGGCTTTCTGTTGGTTCAGAAACCGTATTGCCTTTGTTCTTTTTGATGATGATAAAATTGCCCACTTTTACGGTATCTGTGTTATTGGTGGTACTGTCTTTCTGGGCAAATCCTGTTGCAGTTAACGATGCAAGCATTAATAAACATACTAAGCGTTTCATATCTGTTCTTTTTCCTGTTATTTTAATGACCGTGTGTTTAACGGCGTGGCACTCTCGGTTCTATCTTCTTCCTGCTGCTTTGCCTTTCCGCGAAAAAGGCTGCCGGCTTTGCGGAAAAAACCGCGGAGTTTATCTTTATTGATCTCTAATGAGCCGAGATATAAACTTTTCTTTTCATCATCGGTATCCAGTTCTTTGTACACAGTTTGTTGTGCGATCTGTTCGTTGTTATCTGTATACTCTGAGTGATTCGCTTTTACCATATCTGCATTGGCAAGGCTTGCATTGACAGGTGGAATCTTTTGTTTGAACGACTGTTTTTCAACAGGCTCAACGGCATTGGTGATGATATCTTCTCTTTTTAAACCTCCCGATGCTGCTTCTGTATTATCGGGAACTGAAACATTCGATGCAATCAGATCCCGGGTATTCGTTGCCGGTGATATTACAGCCTGGTTACTTTTGTCTGAAACAGGTAGTGCGGTTGCTGTAAGAGAAACTCCGGCACCTTTCCGGTTTGCCAATAGTTTTTGATCAGTAGTTATTGCTGCAATGGTTTCTCCGGTGTTATTGGGAGAAGCGGCATCATTCTTTAATTCGAGTTTAGCTGTATTCCGGTTAGCTACTTTATCAGCAGGGAACAGGGTCCATACCGATACCGCAAAACCGATGAGTGCAGCAGCTACCGCTACTTTCTGCCAGCGTAGATAGTAAACCGGTCTTTCTTTTTCCTCTTTTCGGTAAAGAGAAGATTTATCCGGGAAAACAATGGTTTCAGGCTGTAAACGGGTTTGTTTCAGTAAAGTGAATGATTCCTGTAAAGCCGGATGTTGCAAAACAAAGGTTTCTACTTTCTCTTTTGAAACCCGATCAAGCTCATTATCTACATACAATAAAAAATGCTCCTCATGATTATGCAGGCCGATCTCTGCTGCTTCATTTCTGAATAAGCTTTCTTTCCCCTCAAACAAAACAGGCTCATCATCAGTAAGGCGCATCTGTAATAACATTTCCAACTCAACGGCAAGACCGGGATTTGCCTGTACAAACTGATCAACAGCTTGCTTATCTGCGGCAGACAGTTCCCCGTCTACATACAGCAGGAAAAACTCCTCGTAATTATGTTGGTTAATGTTCATTTTTTGTTTTTTATCGCACGTTTTCCGGACTTACTAAATATTCCCGTAAAGTTAATCTCGCCCTATGCAGGTAAACTTTTACCTGGCTTTCATTCAGTCCCATGATCCGGCCTATCTCTTCATAACTGTATCCTTCATAATCTTTCAGCATCACCAGGCTTTTCTGTGTTTCATTCAGGCGGTTCAGGGCTTCCATCAGTGTTCTTTTCAGGTTATGGTTGGTTGATGGTTGTTGAACCTTGCTGTTTTCCGAAAACTCATCCTTTAACTGGATCCTTTTCACTTTCCGTATATGATCGATCATCTGGTTATAGGCAACCGTAAAAAGATAAGATTTGGATTTGTCTGATTCTACTGCCTCCCTGTTTCGCCACAATTTTTCAAATGCGGTCTGTACAATATCGCGGGCATCCTCTTCATGGCGAAGATTCTTCACAATGAAGCGATACACATTATCTGCGTATTGGCTCACACATTGATTATATTCTTTTTCCGTCATAGAGCAGTCTGGATGCTTCGGTTATGTTGCTTTCTTAAGGGTTATACGCGCCCGAGTGTGTTTTGTTACAGTACAAAGAAAAAAAATCCTGCGTGATTTACGCAGGATCAGGTTATTTATAAAGTAGATGCGATCAGGTGATTGATGGAATTGACCGGAATTTCCCCTTTATTTCCAGACTTTAACTCCGGTAAGGGCTTTTCGCGGCAACAAACCTTCTCTTTTTCAGCTTCATTCAGTAAAAAACTGAGAAAAGCAATGGATAGGATGGCCAATGCAGTAAGCAGGAAAGCGGGTTTGAGCTTCATACAGTTTGGTTTCGTGTTTACGAAATTAATCCTATTTGATACCCACAGTATGAACAAAAAGTTAAGTACTCCTTAATAATTGATCACCTGTTCCTGAATTGTTTGGGGTATTTCTCTCCATTCGTATTGCTGGTTGCGTAGCTGGGGTTCAAATCCTGCTTCGCGGATCGCATCCTGCATGGTTTTATAGGTAAAACGGTGTGGCGCACCCGCTGCGCTTACCACATTCTCCTCGATCATGATACTGCCGAAATCATTGGCGCCGGCATGCAGGCAGATCTGTGCGGTTTGCTTACCCACAGTTAACCAGCTTGCCTGAATATTCTTCACATTTGGTAACATGATCCGGCTGATTGCGATCATACGGATATATTCATCCGGAGTGGTCAGGTTATGAACGCCGCGTATGCGTGCCAGCAAAGTGTCTACATCCTGGAATGTCCATGGGATAAATGCCAGGAAACCCTTGGCATCAGCCGGTTTGCGGCTTTGTACCTCACGGATACGAACCAGGTGAATAAATCTTTCTTCCAGTGTTTCCACATGACCAAACATCATCGTGGCACTGGTTGTGATATTCAGCTTATGGGCTTCGTGCATAACGGCCAGCCATTCATCGGCACCGCATTTGCCTTTTGAGATCAGTCTGCGTACACGGTCAACCAAAATCTCTGCACCGGCACCGGGTAAGGAATCCAATCCTGACTCTTTCAATGCTTTCAACACATCGTGGTGACTCATTTTTTCCAGTTTGGCAATATGCGCTACTTCTGGTGGCCCGAGGGTATGTAATTTGATAGTTGGGAATTCCTGCTTGATGGCACTAAAGGTCTTGGTATAAAAATCTAAGCCCAGTTCCGGATGATGCCCGCCCTGTAACAATAACTGGTCGCCGCCAAATTTTAGGGTCTCTTCAATTTTTTTGCGGTAAGTAGGCATATCGGTGATATAAGCATCCGCATGTCCGGGTATCCGGTAAAAATTACAGAATTTGCAGTTGGCAATACAAACATTGGTCGTATTCACGTTCCGGTCTATCTGCCAGGTAACTTTACCGTGAGGTACCTGAATCTTCCTCAGCTCATCTGCTACATTCATCAACTCGGCAAGGGGGGCGTGTTCAAATAAAAACATCCCTTCTTCTACGCTGAGAAATTCGAAATTGAGTGCTTTCTGGTATAGATCCGCTAATTGCATAATGGCCTTTATTTAAAAGATAACAAAGGTAGGAGGATAAGGTTGATTGCTGCTGCATCGGGTATCGATTATTTATTGTCCTTATCAATAACCGTTCATCTATCCAAAGCAACCCGGCATATATATTGCCCGTTTACCCGGATATTTCAACGTATTTTCAATCTGCATGAAACGTATCTGTATTGCTGTTGCCCTGCTTTGTCTGGCATTTGCCGGCATTGCACAGGAAGAATTTGTTCTTCCTCAGGCAAAACTGCTTGCCCGTTTCCCGTTTACCCAATTGAGCGGTGGTATAGTGATCGTGAAGGCGCAGATCGATAATTTCCCCGATACCCTCAATTTTGTGTTTGATACCGGCAGTGGCGGTATCTCGCTCGATTCCACTACTGCGGATTATCTCAAAGTAACTTTTGTAAAAACAGAAAAGACCATCCGGGGCATTGGTGGTATTAAAACCGTTGATTTTTCCAACGACCATACTCTGAAATTTCCCACTTTACAAACCCCGCATCTTGATTTTCATATCAACGACTATGATCTGCTCACAAGTGTATACGGTATCAAAATAGACGGGATCATTGGCTATAGTTTTCTGAGAAGGTATATTGTAAGACTGGATTATGATAATCAGGTGATCGAAGTATTCTCACCCGGCTCTATCAAATATCCAAGAGGCGGATACCTGCTCAAACCCAATTTTTCAACCTTACCGCTGCAATCGGCTGTGGTTTCGGATGAACGGGCGGTATTCAGCCGTTTTATTTTCGATACGGGGGCGGGTCTGAGTTTTCTTCTTTCAAAAGATTTTGTAGATGACAGCCTTGTTTTCAAAAAAAGCCGAAAATTCTACCCTACACAGGCCGAAGGATTGGGAGGGAAACGGCAAATGAGTATTGGAGTTGCCAAAGAAGTGAAGATCGGCCCCTATAAATTCAAAAGAGTACCGGTGCATGTTTTTGAGGATGAATACAATGTAACATCCTATCCTTTGTTGGGCGGACTGATCGGCAACGATATACTGCGCCGGTTTAACGTGATCCTCAATTATCCTGAACAAAGTATCTATCTCAAACCCAATTCTCATTATATCGAGCCTTTCGATTATTCTTATACCGGATTGGGTATTTATCTGATAGACGGTGAGATCAGGGTCATTGATATCATGCCAGACTCTCCGGGCGATAAAGCGGGGTTTTTGCCGGGAGATATTATTTTTTCTGTTGAGTCAAATGCCTCTAAAAACATACAAGCCTACAAGAATATGTTCCAGAACAGTATTGGCAGAATGCGGGTTGTGGTATTTCGCGACCAGAAGCCGATCGTGCTTACAATTGATATAAAAGATATCCGCAAATAAACATTCCTGCGCCTGTTTTTCGGCTTTCACCTATTTTGCACCTTCGTTCAATAGAAATTATGATCCATTATAATCGATTTGTGTTAGATAATGGTTTACGGGTGCTGGTTCATGAAGACCATTCCACGCCCATGGCCGTTTTGAATATTTTGTATGATGTGGGTGCCAGAGATGAGAATCCGGCACAAACCGGTTTTGCGCATCTCTTCGAACACCTCATGTTTGGCGGAAGCGTGAATATTCCCGATTATGACGAACCGCTGCAAAGAGCAGGCGGTGAAAACAATGCATACACTACCAACGACCTCACCAACTATTATTGCCAGCTGCCCGCAGAAAATCTGGAAACCGCATTCTGGTTAGAGAGCGATCGTATGTTAAGCCTTGCTTTTAGTGAGAAAAGTCTTGCCGTACAGAAGAAAGTTGTGTGTGAAGAATTCAAAGAGCATTATATCAATAAACCCTACGGTGATGTTTGGCATAAGATGCGGGAACTGGCATATAAAACACATCCTTACCGCTGGCAAACCATTGGTAAAGAATTAAGCCATATAGAAAATGCGCATATTGATGATGTGAAGAATTTCTTTTTCAAACATTATCGCCCGGTTAATGCTATTATGGTAGTGGCCGGACATGTAGATCTGGAAAATGTAAAACGTTTGGCAGAAAAATGGTTTGGCAGTATTCCCATGGGTGATAAATATGATCGGAAACTGCCACAGGAACCCAGGCAAACAGAAGCCCGTCATTCAGATATCTATGCCAATGTTCCGCTGGATGCTTTTGTAAGAACCTGGCATATGGATGCCCGTTTGCAGAAAGGATATTATGTAATGGACCTGGCTACGGAAATTTTAGGAGGTGGCGGTTCGTCTAGATTGTTCCAGTCTTTGGTAAAAGAAAAACAGTTATTCTCTAATCTCGACTGTTATCATTTTGGCAGTACCGATAAAGGTCTCGTTGCCATTGAAGGAAAACTGGTTAAAGGGGTTAAAATGGAAGATGCCGCCCATGCATTGGACGAAGAGATTGAAAAGATCCAGGCAAATAAAGTAAGTGACCTGGAACTGCAGAAAGTAAAGAATAAGACCGAAAGCGTTATCTCATTTGAAGATATGGGTGTGATGAGCCGCGCCAACAGCCTGGCCATGTATGAGTTACTCGGTGATGCAGAAATGATGAACACAGAACTGGAGCGTTACCATGAAATTACTACGGAAGAAATTCTGCAGGAATGCAAAGAGGTTTTCAGAAAAGATAACAGCAATACTTTATTTTATTATAGCAAGTAATCATGACGTTAAACAGAAAGAGTGCGCCGGAAATTGTAGATGCAGTGAATATGAAACTGCAGTTAAAGCCCTATGAACATTTTACCCTCGATAATGGGGTACCTGTATATACCATCGATGCTGGCGCCCAGGAAGTATTGCTGGTTGAATGGGTTTTTTATGCTGGTAACTGGTATGAAGAAAAGAATATTGTTGCTGCCACAACCAATTTTATGCTAAAGAATGGTACCGCAAAACGAAAGGCTTTCGCTATAAATGAGCATTTCGAATTTCATGGCGCTTACCTAAACCGAAGCTGTTATAATGAAACAGCAACCATCACCCTCCATTGCCTTGCAAAAAAACTTCCGGAGTTATTACCTGTTGTAGCCGAGCTTATGACGGAATGTATCTTTCCTGAAGAAGAGCTGGCCATCTACAAACAGAACCAGAAGCAAAGGCTGGAAGTAAATCTTAAGAAATGTGATTTTATAGCCAACCGTTTGATCGATGAATACATTTATGGATTTCATCACCCTTATGGAAAATATACTTCTACACTTGACTATGAACAGTTACAGCGTGATGAGTTGATGGAGTTTTATAAGCGTTTTTACAAAGAAGGAAAATGTCTGGTATTTGTAGCAGGTAAACCACCGGCAGATATTGCCGAACAATTGAACAAAAATTTCGGCCACCTTACTTTGAACGGGAAAGTGATGCCGGAGATCACTTATAATATAGCAACAGCGGAAACAAAGAAATATAATGTGATCAATGATGCTGAGGGAGTACAGGGTGCTATCCGTATTGGCCGCCCTTTCTTTAACCGTCACCATCCAGATTTTCAGAAAGTACAGGTTTTGAATAATATTTTCGGCGGTTTCTTTGGATCGAGACTGATGAGTAATATACGTGAGGATAAAGGGTATACCTATGGCATACACAGTTATCTCCAAAACCATATCCATAACAGTGCCTGGATGATCAGTACAGAAGCCGGGCGGGATGTATGTGAAGCTACTGTTGAAGAAGTGTATAAAGAAATGAATATACTCCGGGAGGAATTGGTAGATGATGAAGAACTGGATCTGGTTCGTAATTATATGATCGGTTCGCTTTTAGGCGACCTCGATGGCCCCTTCCAGATCATTGCCCGATGGAAGAACTATATACTAAACGGGTTAACCGATGAATATTTTTACAGCAGCATCAAAACCGTACAATCCGTTACTCCCGAAGAAATTCAAACCCTCGCCAAAAAATACCTTGTGCCTGAGGAGTTTTATGAGTTAGTAGTAGTGTAGCTTTTTCTTAGCAACCCTTTGCCTCCTTGTGCCTTGCAATTAATGACCTAACAAGAAAGACGCCAGTATACAAGGTTTCGCATGGCATTTTGAGATCGAGCAAAATAAATGGTAACTTAACTTACAAATAAACCACCATGGGAAGATTCTTTGCGAAAACCGTTGCTACCGCCGTTGCCGTCTTATTTGCCGCATGGATCTTAGATGGGGTAAGCGTAGACAGTACACTTACTGCTTTATTTGTGGCAGTAGTGTTGGGGTTGCTGAATAGTTTTATCAAACCCGTACTGGTTATCCTTACAATACCGATCACCATTTTTACATTAGGCCTGTTCTTACTCGTCATCAATATCATTATTGTAAAATGGGCAGCAGATATTGTTCCGGGCTTTGTGGTTACCGGATGGTTTGCAGCCTTACTCTTCAGTCTGGTAGTGAGTTTCGTTTCTTCTATCATTGAAGCGATCATTGGTACCGCAGATGATCGAAAGGGCAAAAGATCATAATTCCTTCAACAGGTCTTCTACTTTCCCGCTGATAAAATCGCGTACCTCATTAAACTGTGCAGGCTCCATATGTTTCGGATCTGGTATCTGCCAATCAATAAATTTCTTTGCAGGCATCCACGGACAGGCATCACCGCAACCCATGGTAACTACCGCATCAAAAGGGGCATACTGTTCTACTTCCTGTAAAGATTTACTGTCGTGTGTGCTGAGGTCGTAACCTAATTCCTTCATAGCCGCTATGGCTTTCGGATTTACAATACCACTGGGTTTACTTCCGGCGCTGTAGGCCTCCACATGCTCACCACCCAGTATTTTGGCAAAAGCCTGGCTCATCTGACTGCGGTTACTGTTTTCAACACAAACGAATAGAAGTTTCTTTTTTGAAGACATAGCATGGGTCTTTATGATTTAATAAGGATAGATTTTAATGGAATTCATTTTTTTCTGAAGGATAGTATTTTCTCTTCAGCCAGAAAGCCACATTTACCAACGCAATGAGTGCGGGTACCTCTACCAATGGCCCTATCACACCGGCAAAAGCCTGGCCCGAATTAATGCCAAATACACCAATAGCAACCGCAATGGCAAGTTCAAAATTGTTACCGGTTGCGGTAAAAGCGATGGCGGCATTTTTTGAATAGTCTGCTCCAAGGTATTTTCCGATAAAAAAACTTGCCAGAAACATGATCGCAAAATAGATCACCAAAGGAATTGCAATACGAATTACATCAAACGGTATTTGAACGATCAATTGTCCTTTCAGACTAAACATAACAACAATAGTAAATAATAGGGCGATCAATGTGATAGGAGAGATGAACGGAACAAATTTTTGCTGAAACCATTCTTCACCTTTGATTCTGATCAACGTATAACGGCTGATGAAGCCTGCAGCAAACGGAATACCCAGATAAATACCCACTGTTTTGGCAATCTCTGCAATGGTGATATTTACTTCAAGTCCCTTGATGCCAAATAACGGAGGAAGTACTGTGATGAAGAGATAAGCATACACACTATATAATAATACCTGGAAGATGCTGTTGAGGGCAACCAATCCTGCTGCATACTCTCTGTTGCCTTCTGCCAGTTCGTTCCAGACCACTACCATGGCAATACAACGGGCAAGACCGATCAATATCAGTCCGATCATATATTCAGGATAACCTTGCAGCAAGGTAATGGCTAATACAAACATCAGGATGGGTCCGATGATCCAGTTCAACAAAAGTGAAGCAGCCAATACTTTGGTATTCTTAAATACCTCGTGCATTTTTTCGTAACGAACTTTTGCCAATGGCGGATACATCATACAGATCAAACCAATGGCCAGGGGAATATTGGTAGTGCCACTGGAAAAGGAATTAATAAAACCCGATGAAGACGGAACAAAATATCCGATGCCCACACCGAGCAGCATAGCCATAAAGATCCAAAGGGTAAGATAGCGATCAAGAAAGCTTAATTTTTTTCTTTCGGTAGCGGGTGCGCAATTGTTTGCAGACATATCCTTTCTTGTGTTTAAAATTAATCACTTCTTTTTTCCAGTAAAACTGTATCACGCCAAACACCGTTCATCTTACCAATTTTTTCTCTGGTTCCGATAATACGAAAACCACAGGCTTGATGAATGGAAAGGCTGGCAATGTTCTCTGGAAATACACCAGCCTGTAAGGTCCAGAAATTTTCTTTTTCACTTCCTTCTATCAGTGCAATTAACAATTGTTTCCCTACACCCTTACCTCTTGCATTTGCGCCAACATACACACTTACTTCACCAACGCCGGCATAAACACATCTTCCGCTAACCGGTGTGATAGCTGCCCAGCCCAGCACTTCATTATTTTCAACTGCCACAAATCTGGGTTTGGCAACATGTGCCGTATCCCATTCTTCCCAGCTGGGTGCTGAGGTTTGAAAAGTGGCATTACCGGTGGCAATCCCTTCTTCATAAATTTTCTTAACGGCTTCCCAGTGTTCGGGAAGTAGTGCAATTATCTTCATAAGTGGTTTTCATTGCGCCTCTGCGCCTTAGCGTGCAAATAATTCTCGCAAAGGCGCAAAGGCGCAGTTTTAAGATCAGTTACAACAACCTGGTGCACAGCAAGCCTCTTTCACCAAAGGTTTTTCTGCGTAAACAGTAACACTATAAATACCCATCTCACTATTCCTGAACAGATCAATTTCTTCTTTACTGATATAGTTGATCAGAATATCATCCGGAATGGTAATCACTTTCTCTTTCTGTACAGTAATATTGGCAAAACCATTAGCAGAGATCAATTCCATATACACTTGTTTCTGAATAGCACCGGATACACAACCCGCATACATTTCTGCTGCCTGTTTTAATTGTGCCGGTAATTCGCCTTCTAATACAATATCAGAGATACTGAAATGACCACCGGGTTTTAATACACGGTAGATCTCTTTTAATACATTGAATTTATTGGGAACAAGATTGAGTACACAATTACTCACCACCACATCTGCCACATCAGAGGTTACGGGCATCTTTTCAATATCACCCAAACGGAATTCTACATTATGATAGCCGAGTTTTTCTGCATTGATCCTGGCTTTCTCCACCATTTTCTCTGTAAAATCAATACCTATTACTTTACCGGTTTCTCCTATAAAGGCACGGGCTACAAAACAATCATTGCCGGCACCGCTACCCAGATCGATCACTACATTACCTTTCTGGATCTTGGCAAACTCAGTTGGCAGGCCGCAACCTAAACCAAGGTCGGCATCGGCATTATAGCCTTTCAGTTTTGTATAATCATCGGCCATCAGGTTATACACTTCTGTGCTGCAGCCACCAGCACCGCAGCAGGAGGATGCATTCTGTTCGCGTGATTGTTCTGCGATCTCAGTGTACTTTTCTTTAACGAGTTCTTTTAGTTGATTGTCTGTTTGCATATAGGTAATTTTTTGTTTTCGGTTCTCATTGCGCCTCTGCGCCTTTGCGTGAATTATTTGCACGCAAAGGCGCAAGGGCGCAGTTTGTTTAGTGCTTAACAACAGGATTTTGAGTTTTGGGTTTTTAATGACGTGAATAAGAAACTAAACTCACTATTGATCTTTTCAAATGCTTCCCAATTGATACAGTAACAGCTTTTCGGGCCCTCCACAGTACCTTTTATCAGTCCTGCATTCTTTAATTCTTTCAGATGCTGCGAAACGGTGGATTGTGCCAACGGTAATACCTCAACGATCTTTCCGCAGATACAGGCATTCTGTTCTGCAAGGATCTTAAGGATGGCAATCCGTGCCGGGTGCGCCAAGGCTTTGGCAAACGTTGCCAGATCCTGTTCTGCCTGCGTAAATTCAGTTGTTTTCGCTGTTGCCATTAGTTTATCGTTTTTTTACGATAGAACAAAGAAAAGCAGAATATTTGGTTAATCGTATTTTTGCGATAAATATTTTTTGCTTCAGATATACTCAGTTTTTAAAATCGCCACTCATCATTCAATATTTGCCGCTCACCATATCGATAAAAATCAATTATTTTATAAATACTTGATTATCAAATATTTGAAACTAATCAAATACTATCCTCTGCCGATTACTAAAAAAAACATGGTACTGTGTGTTGCATAGTACCAAATAAATCCCCATCTTTGTGTTGTCAAAGGGGATGAGAGGCAGCAACAAAGAGAAAAGCCCGAAACCCTTCAAAAAAATCATTTAAAAACTTTTAATACAAAAGATCATGAAAACGGAAAACAGAACCTTCTTTCAAACACTGGGTAAAACACAACTTGAAAACCTGGTTAAAGAAGTAAAAGAAACCATTGCTGTAGACGCACCCACTGTAAACCACAAAACCATATTTTGTGCTGCAGACCTTTGGAATGTAGAACGCAGCAGAAGAGCCAGAATGGTAAGAAGGCACTTAGCATAGAAAGTTGCAGGTAATAAGTGCTAAGTTTTAAGTTTGACCAAAACAGCGCAACGGTTATTTACTTAACACCTAACGCTTATCACTTAGAACTCCCACAGTATTCATTTAATAACAGGCCGCTGCAATACTTGCCATTTCAGGGCGGCTCCAAAAACTCGGGTTATGGACATTCAGAACACACAAAGTCAGATGCGAAAGGGCGTGTTGGAGTTTTGTATCTTATCCATCATACGCCAGGGAGAAGTCTATCCCTCTGATCTGGTAGAAAGGATGAAATCGGCCAACCTCCACATTCTGGAAGGAACCTTGTATCCTCTGCTTACCAGGTTGAAGAACGCAGGATTACTTACTTACCGCTGGGTAGAAAGCAACAGCGGACCGCCACGTAAATATTTCGTGATGACAGATAAAGGCCTCGAATTCTATGGCGAACTCGAACGCACCTGGCAGGAATTGGCCGATGCTGTTCATGCACTTACCCAACCGCCTCCTTATTCATCATCCGAAGAAACCCAACCTCAACCTTAACCAACTATAAAATTGACAGACCATGAAAAAGGTAATTAATATAAACTTCCAGGGCAGGGTGATTCCCATTGAGGAATCTGCTTACGACATGCTGAAACAGTATGTGGAAAGCCTGCGCAGGTTCTTTGCCAACGAGGAGGGTCGCGATGAGATCATTAATGATATTGAAGGACGTATTGCAGAACTGTTTGGCGAGAGCCTAAAAAAAGGCAGCACCTGTATTACAGAAGATGATGTGAACAAGATCATTGCAAGTATGGGCCGCCCTGAAGATTTTGAAGGCGAAGAAAACAATGTGCATTCACAATTAGGTGGTGAAGGAACCAATGATAAAGGGCCGTCTTATGATTATGCAAACACTGCTGCACCCCGTGGCCGCTTATACCGCGATTCAACCGACAAGATACTCGGTGGTGTGTGTGGCGGATTGGCCAACTACCTGCGTGTAGACCCAACCATCGTTCGTTTGGTATTTGCGCTGATGAGTTTTGGTGCGGGTACAGGTATCCTTGTCTATATATTATTATGGATCATACTTCCTACAAAATCTTTGGAACACATTTCTTCGGCCAAACGTTTATACCGTAACCCTGAAGAAAAGGTGATAGCGGGTGTAGCCAGTGGTATCGCTTCTTATTTTGATATCGCAGTGTGGATCCCACGTTTGATCTTTGCTCTGCCTTTGGTAGTAGGTATCATCAACAATATATTCCGCCACGCATTCTGGTTCGACGGAGATCCTTTTCCCGGTATCGTATTCGGTTCTTTCGGTGGTACCTTATTCGTAGTGTATGCTGTACTATGGGCTGTGATTCCGGAAGCGAAAAGCGCTTCTGAAAAATTAGAGATGCGCGGTGAGAAAGTAGACCTGAACACCATTAAGAATACGATCCAGGAAGATCTGGAAGGATTTAAATCACGCGCAGAAAAATGGGGTGGTGAGTTCAAAGAGAAAGCACAGGAGTTTGGACAGGAGGTTGGAAAAACTGTTGGACAGAAAGGACAACAGTTTGGCGCGGAAGCCGGTGGTGCAGCTCGAAGAGGCGGAAGCCGTGTACTGAGAGCGATCGGTATCATGTTCAAAGCCTTCTTCCTTTTTATAGCAGGTATTCTTGCTTTCGCTTTACTTGTAACCCTATTAGCTTTTATGGTTGCCGGAGTAGGTGTATTTCCTTTAAAGAATTTCTTCCTCGAAGGATTCTGGCAGAATTTCCTCGCATGGTCTACCTTATTACTTTTCCTGGGTGTACCGGTAGTTGCTTTTATTACCTGGTTAATACGCCGCATCATGGGTGTGAAATCAGGTAACCGTTATCTCGGATTTACATTTGCAGGTTTATGGTTTATCGGTCTGGTATGCGCCGGCATTCTCACAGCCAGCATCGTACAGAATTTTGATGCAAGGGCAAGAGACAAACAGGAATACACAATCAAACAACCTGTTACCGGAAAAATGATCGTACAGGTGCCTGATAGTAAAGTAAAAGTATATGGCCGCTGGTTTAAGATGGATGGTATCTTAAGTATGACAGATGACAGCCTCGTAATGAATAATGTTCGCTTACATGTAGCAAAGAGTGCAGATTCTATATATCATATCACCGCTTATAAATACAGTAACGGTGCCGATGAAACTGCCGCAGTGCGCAATGTGAATGAGATCCATTATGGAATTGACCAGCAGGATAGCCTGATCTATTTAGACAGAGGTTTTTCTCTGCAACGCGGCACCAAATTCCGTAACCAGGCAGTAACTGTAACTATTCAGGTACCCGTAGGTAAAAAAATAGTGATCACCAGCAGTGTAAACAGGCAATTGACCTATTCATTCCATTTTGGTAACCGTAACAGTGATTGGGATTTTGATGAAGACTGGAATAACCGTTACGAAAACTGGAGTTCTGATGTGGAATACATTATGACACCGGGTGGATTGGAAAGAACGAATAAGAAAAAGAATGAAGAGGTGAATGAAGACGGAAATGACGATACAGAAAAATCTGCGATAGAAAAATACAAAAAGAGCAAAGAAGAACTGCAGAAAGAGTATGATAAGAAACAGAAAGAAGCAGAAGACCTGAAGAAAGAACTGGATAAACCTATCGACAGCAGTAAATATCATTATAAGAAAGCCGTTAGCTATAATCCTTTACAGGATGGAATAAAAGCAAAGGATGTAAATAAAGCCGGCGCAGAAGAAGACAACAAAGTGTCTCCCGATGCATCCAGGATGTTATTTATGCAAATGGTTTTATAAACTCGGTTGAAGTTGGGAATACAAGAACCCTGTCTTGATCACAGGATGGGGTTCTCCCTTTTTAATTACTCTCCAAAACTGCTTTATGAAAAAACTATTTCTTTTTGCCGTTATCTGCTTATTGGTTTTTACAGGCTTTATATCGTATGTGATGTATAAATTCGAAAATTCAAATGATATCTCGATCAATGTATCTGATTCTGAGGATAGCTACCGGATCTCGGCCAAATACCAACCCCGGCAATCTGCCAGATTACAAAGATACCTGAGCAATGAACTGCATACCCAGGTGTTCAAAGAAAGAAGGGTGATCAACTACCTGGTATTGGGAGAAAGACAAAGACTGTATGTAAGAACGAGTCCGGGAAGACTGCTGCTGAAAATAGACAAAAATGAGAACGATGATCAGTCTTATGATAAAATGAAAGAAATAGCCGAAGGGATCAAACATCGGTTGGCGGAAAATTGAGGTTCGTCGGGCGTTGTCCGTGAGTGGTGAATCGTCAGTCGTGAATCGTCAGTCGTGAGTGAAGACTTTTACAACCTTATTGACAATTCACCATTCACCATTCACAACTCACGATTCACGTCTGACGACTCACGAAATACCGCTCATCTATCCTATAGCGTTTCCCGAATGGAAACTACAAGCACCCTGATCCGGTGCTTTTTTTATTTTTGCTTCCCCCTTTGCTTCGCTTATTTTTGCCGCACAAATCAATCTAACGAATGAAAAACACCCCTTTTACCCAGAAACACATTGATCTTGGAGCCAAAATGGCTGAGTTTGCCGGTTATAATATGCCGATCAGCTATAGTGGTATCAACGACGAACATGCTACGGTAAGAAAGAACGCAGGCATTTTTGATGTAAGTCATATGGGTGAATTCATTTTAAAAGGGGAAAACGCGCTGGACCTGATCCAAAGGGTTACCACAAACGATGCTTCAAAGATCACTGATGGCCAGGCACAATACAGCTGTTTGCCCAATGAGCAGGGTGGCATCGTTGATGACCTGATCGTATATTGTATCGAATTCAACAAAGTATATATGCTGGTGGTGAATGCTTCCAATATTGAGAAGGATTGGAACTGGATCAGCAAATTCAATACAAAGCAGGTAGAAATGCATAATATCAGCGAAAAGACCTGTTTGCTGGCCATCCAGGGCCCGAATGCTACTAAGATCTTACAGCCTTTGGTTGATAAGGATATCATGAACCTTAAATATTATACGTTTACCCGTGGCAAATTTGCCGGCGTTGAAAATGTATTGGTGAGTGCTACAGGTTATACCGGTTCTGGCGGGGTAGAGATCTATTTCGAAGATAAAGATGGTGCCGCCGAGATGATCTGGAATGCGATTTTTGAAGTAGGCACACCACAGGGATTAAAACCGATCGGATTGGGTGCAAGGGATACCCTGCGTTTGGAAATGGGCTATTGCTTATATGGTAATGACATTGATGATACCGCTTCTCCACTGGAAGGCGGTTTGGGATGGATCACCAAATTCACCAAAGATTTTACAGCGAAAGACATTATTGAAAAACAAAAAGCTGCCGGTGTATCACGCAAACTGGTAGGTTTTGAAATGATCGACCGCGGTATTCCCCGACACGATTACCTGATCAAAGATGCCGCAGGAAACACCATTGGCAAAGTAACCAGCGGTACCCAGGGCCCTTCATTAGGGAAAGCTATCGGATTAGGATATGTAGCTGCCGGGCATAACGCTATTGACAGCGAGATCTATATTGATATCAGAAATACCTTGATCAAGGCAAAAGTGGTGAAAGCACCCTTCGCATAATCATGCCACCGTTATTTCAACGAAGAATGAGGAGAAATCTTTTCAAAAGATCTGATAGTTTGAAAAGATTTCTCACTTCATTCGAAATCACGATTCCTTTATCATCCTCTTTATTCACAATAATTGCTCATTGTTGAAAACAAGTGCTGTGTTCTGCTAAAAGCAGGATTTAGATTTGTTGCATGATGAAAACAAGCCTTTCATTTCTATTGCTGGTTATCGGGTTGAGTTCCTGTCACCGCAGAACGGTTCCTTCTTCACAGGAAGTAAGCGGCTCAGAAACCGGCCTGGCTTCTTTTTATTCAGAATCGTATAACGGAAAGAAAACAGCCAATGGGGAGATCTACAATTCATCTGACTATACAGCTGCCCATAAAAAACTCCCCTTTAATACAAGGGTAAAAGTGACCAATCTTTCCAACGGAAAAACTGTAAAAGTGCGGATCAACGACCGCGGCCCCTTTGTTGCCGGCCGTATTATTGATCTTACCAGAAAAGCTGCAAAGAAAATTGATATGATCGGGGCAGGAGTTGCCAAAGTTAAGATCAGCTACTAAAGAATATCGAATATTGAACAAGGAATATTGAATGCTGAAGTATTACTAACCAATCAACATTCGATATTCCTTGTTCAGTATTCAATATTCTCCCTTCTTCACCACCACCACTTTTTCTCCCTTGATCACCATATACCCATACTCATAACAAAAACAATAGATATTCCCTTTTTTATTGGTTTGCGTATGGGTAAAATAGGAAAACGCAAACCCTTTGCTATGCAAGAATGGCTTTGTGCATTTTGTGATCTTTTGCGCAGAGGCAAACAATCCCTGTAATATCCTTCGGTTCTTTCGCAGACTGTAGTTGATATTGCGTACATAATTATTGCTGTCGCTGTTTAGCAGGTTATTATGTGTGTTACGGCAATAATCGTTGCAGAATTTTTTGTCGGCCCGCCCATGCAGGCTTCGCTGGCAGCTTAAGCAGGTTTTGGTAGTGGCGATCATAAAGTTATCTGATGCGGGGTTCAAACAGTGGCTAAAATAGTAAGTATCGTAAGCTTTCTCAAGCGTATTAATACTATCAAAAACCATTTTTTAAACAGCCACAGCTGGTGTTAATTACGCAGGATTTACTTCCCCGCTGCTACCTTTTTTTTGATCTCAACCAATAAGTTATCCAGCAATGTCCTGTCATATAACTTACCCTTGGTAATAAGCGCAAAGATCCTCTGGGTAGCGGTAATATCCAGTAAGGGGTTGCGGTCTAATATCAGGATATCGGCTTTTTTCCCGGTTGCAATGCTTCCATAATCATTCAGTTTACCAAGGAAAACCGGACCGTTGATGATGGAAGCCTGTAATGCCTGCAAAGGCGTTAACCCATATTTTACCATTAACGCCAGTTCGCGATGAAGCCCGAAGCCGGGATAGTCGAAGGAGTTGAGATACCCTGCATCAGTACCTGCCAAAATAGTGATGCCAGATCTTTGTAAGATGGGTAGTAAACCAGCTGCCCTTTCTATAAGCTCATGACGATATGCGATTGCCTCGGCATCATCTTTGGCCGCTCTTTCTATTCGCCAGTTATAGGTATTCTTTAAGCCTTGTCCAATATAAGCAAGCTCGGGATCTTTGCTATGGTCTGTATTGTCAAGATAAGCTGTTGCAAAACTGATCGAGAGTGTTGGAACAACGGCAGTCTTGTTTTTTGCAAGGTGCTTATAGATGGTAATGGCACGGGCAGTATCAAAATTCTTCAGCAATAACTGGTTGTATGCTTTTGCCGACATGCTGCCTGCGCCGATTTTTTTTGAGATCACATCTTCCTGTGTAGAACCCGCTCTCAGCAGATAAGTAATATGTTCAACAGCACTAAGGCCCGCATCAGAAACTTCTGTAAGGTTTAATGCTGCCGGAATATGACCGCTAATGGCCCAACCGCGTTTGCGCGCTTGTTTTAGGCTTTCCAGGTACAATCCGGGTTTCATGGTATTATCGGTGATCTTGATAAAATCAACTTTCAGTTTTTGCAGGCTGTCTAGGGCCTGCTCTAATTCTTTGCTGTTATCAATTTCCAGATCCCCAATCCATATCGATTTATAGCCCTCCAGTTTAGGGCCGGATGTATAAATCGTTGGGCCCGATAATTTCCCCTCATTGATCTGATTACGCCATTGTAAAACGGATGGGCTGATATCTGCCGCGCAATCACGAATGGAAGTAATACCATTGGCCAGATATAAAGCCAGTAGGTTTTTATTCTCTTCAATCAATGTATCTCCGCCTCCAAAATGCATATGCATATCCCATAAACCGGGGATGACGAATTTGCCTTTGGCATCAATTTTTTTTGTTGCAGTAAAAAGCGGATGCTGTTCTTCATCCAGCACAGCGCTGATCCGGTCTTTAGTAACCAGAATAATTTTGTTGTTTAGGAGCTTGCCGGTTTTTACATCAATAATTGTAGCAGAGCGTATGGCAAGATCGGAATGAATTTTCTGAGCTGTTGCAATGAATGACCATGCTGAGATAGCAATAAAAATCACAAACTTATTCATAGTAATTACATTCAGTTTTGCCAGCGGTTTATTGAAAGAGTATTTTTTTCAAATAGTGACCACTGGCATCTACCATGGGTGGCGTTTTAGAAGTTACGCTGATCCCGTCTTTTTCTATTACCATTCTTTGTGTACCGGCATCAGTGGTAATATCCACCGGCAACTGCATAAAGAAATTATTTTGTTTAATGGACCATGTATGAAAGGCCGTTTGCTTTACAGTAAAGTCTAACACATCCGTTGTACGCAGATAAAAATCAAACAAAGGCTTCAGGTCTTTACCATACTGTTTGCTGAAGAGCTGCTCTACATCGGCAGTGGTTACAAAATTATCATAGGTATAAGCCGGATCTGTTGCCAGCTTCTTCAGCGTTGGGAAAAAGATCTCATCTCCCAACACATACCTGAGTGTATGCATGAAGCAGGATCCCTTTGCATAAATATCGCCACCGGCATAGGTAACCGCTTCCGTTACTTCATCACCCTGAACCATGGGTTTACGGTTCTTTACACTTCTCTGATGCGCAAAGATCAGCTGGTTATAAGCTTCTTCACCACCCATCTCTCTGAAACATAAGGCTTCTGCATAAGTGGCAATACCTTCCTGTATCCACATATGCGCCCAATCTTTATTGGTTACTTTATTGGCCCACCATTCATGTGCATATTCGTGAAAAAGATTGGCTGAGTAATCCTGTCCGCCCACTTTCTGGTATTTAAATTTATCCCCGTAAGTGATCATGGTCTGGTGTTCCATACCCGGATTGGATACTTCTGCCAAACCGATCTTTTCTTTCACCCAGGGGTATTCGCCAAAATATTTTTCCAGCACCCGGGTATCTCTTTCCTTTATGTCAAATGCATGTTGTGCTGCGGCAGTGTCTTCTTCTAGCAGATAAAACTGCATGGGCACTGTATTGCCAGCAACTGTTGTATAATTTTTTGTAAATACACGGTATTTAGCCACATTAAAAATGACGCAATAATTACTGATGGTATAATTGGTTTTCCAATGGTAGGTAGATTTATCATTTTTAGTAGTTACTCCCTGCAACAGTCCCGGTCCTGCAACCACCAGACCTTTGGGTACCGTTATTTTCAACTCTACCCCCTCATTGGGTTCATCACTTGGATGGTCTTTGCAAGGGAAGTAAATTTTGCCACCTTCCATCTGACAATTAATGACCACCCATGGATTACCATTGGCATCTTTGGTCCAGGTAAACCCGCCGTTCCATGGCGGACGAACGGCCACCGGAGGTTCTCCACCATATTCTATGAACACTTTTTGTTTGCCTGGTGCAAAATTTGTTGCGGAGCTGATGTAAATCTTATCATCTTTCTGCAGAAAATTCACAGCCTTATCATTCACTTTTATTTTAGTAACGGTTAGCAGATGAACGAGATCAAATAAAAGGGTATCGGTTGATTTTGAAAGAATGATATCAATCTCTGCAGAACCCCTGATAGATCTATTGGGTATATCAACATCTAATGCCAAAGTATAATGACGGATATCCATAATAGCCTGCAAAGGATTGAGTTTACCGCCGGAGGTCATATAGCTGAGGTCTCTGGGGTTTTGCGTGTTTTGGGCATGTATGATACATGTTGTAAAAACCAGAAAAAAAACAAGGGATATTTTTCGCAACAACAATTTGTTTGAACAGGGCATAGGTGCTTATTTTACCCGATAAGATAAGTATTTTTTTGCTACCCCTGTCAGATCACGAAAGCATTTTAGTGAAATTGAAAAATCAGATTGATCCCGGCCTGCAGTGCGCCGAATTTTTGCTGGTCAATGATCTCTTCTTGTTGCCGCTCTATCTGAAGCACACCGGCTGCATTTTCTGCCCTGCTTTTGGCAACACCGCCTACAATTGTTCTTTCATAAGCACAGCCCATTTCAAATCCGATCGCCCAATTTTTGGCAATAAAATAATTCGTTCCAGTAAAGAGCCCAACACCCATACTGGTGCCTCCGGGTATTGAATAAGTGGTAATTACATTTGTTGCAGGGGCGGGCGGTGTTTGAATAAAATAATTTGTGACAATGGTGGTCTTTCCATAAAAGCCCAAAGGCAGTTCCATGCCTGCCCAAAAAGACATCTTTTTTTGTACAAATGACCATTGTATCCCAGGGGCCAGCTTCAAATTAGTCTGAACCAACCGGTCATCATCTATTTGCTTAGTGGATGGGTAAGCAAGCAACCGGTAATCTTTAATATTCCTGTTGGTTGCAATTCCCTTAATTCTGATAGACGTGTTTTGGGCAATAAAGTATTTTGCCGTTAGTCCATATGCCAAACTGATATTTCTGTTGATACCCCCGTCTAAAAATTTTTCTGAAGAAATGCCTAAAGGAAATATCGGATCAACTGAATGAAAGATACCGGTGATCTCTACGGTTTTTTTTGTCTGGCTGTATGCGGTTAGAAATAAACCTACCGATATCACACAAAGAATGGTTTTCATTTTGTGCGGGATTTAGTTTGGGTGATGGCTGTCACCTGTGATAACGGGTATTTAAAATTAACCCTTTTCTGTTATCCGTTTACAAACACTTACATCCGAAAGTAAACGAATACTAACCGATTGATGCTTAGTTCCTTTTTCATATTTGTGTAGCTAACGGCAGTGGTCAAACTGCTCAATTACAATCAAAAATCTAAACTGAACCGTTATGAATGCGATCAGAAACAAAGTGCAACTCATTGGTAATCTTGGCCAGGCGCCGGATATTAAAGTGATCGGCGACAACAAGAAAGTGGCTCATTTAAATGTAGCCACCAACGAAAACTACAAAAATGCCAAGGGAGAAAAAGTTACCGAAACCCAATGGCACAATGTAATTGCCTGGGGTAAACTGGCAGATATTGCCGAAAAATACCTGGTAAAAGGAACCGAGGTAGCCATTGAAGGCAAACTCATTAACCGCAATTACACGGATAAACAAGGGATCAAAAGGTATGTAACAGAAGTGCAGGCAAATGAACTGTTGATCCTTACGAAGAAAGCGTAGGGCATATTGAATATTGAACAAGGATTGAAGAATGATGATGTTAAATCCTCCCGTATCATTGTTCACTTACTTAAACATTCAATATTCCGTGTTCAATATTCAATATTCACACCCCAACCTTATCTTTGTTGCTCTATGAGCACTAAGCCCACTCTTAACACCGTTCTCTCACCACGTTTGCTGGATATCTATGATGTCAAAAATGCAATTGTGGTGGTGATCGATGTTTTTCGTGCAACGTCTACCATTGCTACTGCCTTATATAATGGGGCCGCAAGAGTGATACCGGTTGATTCGGTAGATCAGTGTATTGCCATTGGCCAGCAAACAGGCGGAATTACGGCCGGCGAGCGGGATGGGAAAGTGATCGAGGGATTATCATACGGAAATTCTCCCGCAGAATATCCACGCTCTTTTATTGAAGGCAAAACCCTGGTACTTACTACCACCAATGGAACCAAATTGCTTCATATGGCTTTAAAGAATGGGGCATCAGAAGTAGTTACGGGGTCCTTTCCTAACATATCCGCAGTATGCGGTTATCTCGTGGCAGAGAAAAAAAATGTGATCCTTGGCTGCTCGGCCTGGAAAGATAAATTCAATCTCGAAGACACCTTATTTGCCGGTGCCGTAATTGAACGCATCAAAGAACATTTCACCATCCATTGCGATAGCAGCCTGATGGCAGAAGATATGTACAAACTCCACAAAAACGATATGTTCAGCTTTATCCGTAAAACCACCCACTGGCATCGACTTGCCGCTTACGGAATGGAAAGCGATCTTGAATACTGCGTAAGCCCCGATCTGGCCAATGTGCTGCCAAGGTATCAGAACGGAGACCTGGTTGTAGATAATTAGTAATTAATAATTAGTAATTAATAATTGGGGTTGCTTTTGGGCAGACTTCTGTTATTATTTTGTGAAACACCCCAGGTGTAAAATGCCCTAAATGGGCTCTTTTCTGCTAACCTTCCGGATTATCGAATCTTTTCTACCTTTTTTGAGCCTTTCCGGCCTCATTTTCAAATTGCCAAATTCTCAAATTTCATTCGGAAACCCACTTCCTTTCCTTTACTTTTGCAAATTGCCCTTTTGGAAGTCTGGCGTTAGGAATCTGGAGTCTGGAATTCATTCCTAACCTTTATTTTTTTCAACGCCAAACTTCAAACGCCAAACTCCAAACTTTCCATGGCTCTACCGTATTTGGTTAAACATATCTACAACAGCGGAACGGAAGAAGTTATTCGCCGTGGGAAAAAGATACATGCGCTTGGCAATGTAGAATTGGTGGAGTATGATGACCTGATGGCATCGGTGATCTTTCGTGTAAAGGATGATGGGTACGCTACTTTTTATAAAGTGCATATCAACCAGTTTAAAGATCCCAAAACATTATCGCTTCGTTGTAGTTGTCCCTATAATCTTTCAGAGATCTGTCGCCATAAAGCAGGTGCCTTGTTTCATTTACAGGATATGCTGGATAAGAATTTACTGGGTGATAAAGAAACCATTTACGACCAGCGCCATACCGTGGTAAAAATGAAACAGCTGGAGCTGAAGCTGATCCGCATGTTATCGGCTCAGGTAAATTTTGAAGCGGCAGAAAATTATTTACGTAGCACCAGAAGCAATATTCTTGAAGCAAAAGATGAGCGTGTAGTGGCCGAACTCGAACACGAAGGTGAGCTATTTAAAGTAGTGATACAGAAGAACGAAGAACGCAATTTTGATACCAGCTGTACCTGTCAGAGCGATACAGAACATCCTTTGTGTATTCACAAGGATATTGTGTTGTTGCAATTACTGCATAATTACGGACCTAATTATTTTGACAGTATCCGTAACTGGGATAAAGAAAAAAATAAATTACTCGCATTATACGGTTATTCATTAACCGATGATCTGAAAGGTAAATTTGAGTTCACCTATACAGATGGCAAACCCTTTCTGCGTGTTTTAGATACTTCTATCAAGCGGGTATCATTGAATACTGCGGCAGAAGCAAAACCGAGAACTGTTGAAGCATCCGGAAGTTTTGAACCTGCTGTTGCGGTTGTGGAAGAAGATCCGGTTAAGACCCTGTTAAAACTCGGTATTGTATTTACAGAACATGAACTGCAATATCCTTATGTACAGCTGGATGCGGTGCAGGGTGAAGCAGATGAGGAGAATACCAAATACATCAGCAAGGCGGTAAAACTTGATCTGGCAAAATTCATCAACACAGAAGTGTTTAGTGAAGATGATAAAATGCTATTGCAACAATTACGCAAACTCATGCCGGGTGAAGTGAGCCGTTACCTGAACCGTAACTCGCCATTCAGTGGTATCTGGGAAAATATTATTCAGCAACATGATGATGAATTGCCCGAAGAAACCCGGCATTTGATCAACGAGTTTCTGCACCCAAAGTTCAAGAAATTCTTTACGGATCTGGCAGGCAGCCCTTTTGTGTTCTATCTGCCCGCCAAAAAAACATTTACCACTTCCAATCTTTTACATGCGGAGCTGGTTCCCCAATTTATCAGTCCCGAATTTGAAGTGAGTTATGCCAATGGTGTATATGAAGTGGATTGTCGTGTTAAACTGCCTTTGGCCGATCTGAATATTTCTGACAATGAAAGTGAATCTGCGCTTTTATTCCGTTATCACAACCAGTTCTTTACCTGGCAGCGTTCAGAAGATATTATGTTGGTAGAGAAATTCCTTCCAACCGGAAAGATCCGGATAGCTGCCGAAGATTGGGCAGTGCAGCTAACCCAGTTCATCCTTCCATTATCGAAAGATTACACGGTGCATTTTACCAATGTACAGAAAGAAGAAGTGAAAGACCTGAAGCCGGAAGTAAAGATCATGCTGAAAGAAAAAGGCGATTATCTTTTGTTTCAGCCGGTGTTCAGCTATCGCGGATATGATATACGCACAGCAGATAAAGAAAAGATCATTCTGCCTATTGAAGATAAATTACTGGTGATAACCCGTAACCTGGAAGCGGAGAAAGAATTTGTTCAAAAGATCGAATCACTTCATTCTGCCTTTATCCGTCCTGTTGAAGGAAATGTATTGGCATTAAAGGGAACGGATGTTTTACGTAACAACTGGTTCTTCCTGTTTGTAGATGCTGTGAAGGAGATGAATATCCCTGTGTTTGGATTTGAAGCTTTAAAGAATTTCAGATTCAATACAGCGAAACCTTCTACCAAAATATTTATCAGCAGCAATACAGATTGGTTTGATGCCAAGGTTGAGATCCTGTTTGGCGAACAGAAAGTAACTGTTGAAGAAGTGAAGAAAGCGCTGGGGAACAAGCAACAGTTTGTACAGCTCGAAGATGGCACACTGGGTATTTTGCCGGAGGAATGGATCAAGAAGTATTCCCTTCTGTTCCGCGTGGGCGATGGTAAGTCGGGCAACATGAAATTGAGCAAGTATCATTTCAGTGTTATCGAAGAATTATACATGCAGCGTGATGAAGAGGAACTCTTTTTTAAGCTGGAAGAAAAATACGAACGCCTCAAAGACAATCATTCCATCAAACCCGTTCCGGCCCCGGCACATCTGAAAGAAGTGTTACGCCCTTACCAGGAAAGCGGTTTCCAATGGCTGAATTATTTACGCGAAGTTCAATGGGGTGGTATATTGGCCGATGATATGGGTCTTGGTAAAACCATCCAGGCGCTCAGTTTTATTCATCACCTGAAAGAAGAAACAGGCAGTTTGAAAGCATTGGTGGTTTGTCCTACAACCCTGATGTTCAACTGGCAGAATGAGATCAGGAAGTTTACACCTACGCTAACTTTTGCTATTCACCATGGAGGCAACCGTTCGAGAGAAGGGTTAGGCAGTAGCGATATTGATGTGATCATCACTACCTATGGAACACTGCGAAGCGATATCAAACAGTTTGTAGATATCGAGTTCGATTATGTGATATTGGATGAAAGCCAGGCCATCAAAAACCCCGGCAGTAAAGTAACCAAAGCGGCCGGTCTTCTGAAAGCCAAGAACCGTCTGTGTTTGAGCGGTACCCCTTTACAGAATAACACTTTCGATATTTTTGCGCAGATGAACTTTCTGAACCCGGGCATGCTCGGAAGTGTGGAGTTCTTTAAACAGGAATTTTCTGTGCCCATTGATAAATTTGGTGAGAAAGAACAGAAAGATCATCTACGCAAACTCTTATATCCCTTTATTCTTCGAAGAACCAAAGAACAGGTGGCAAAAGATCTTCCCGAAAAACAGGAAATGGTACTCTTCTGCGAAATGGGCGATGAGCAACGTAAGATCTACGAAGCTTATAGAAATGATTACCGCGATAAGATTCTGGGAGTTGTTGAAAACCAGGGTATCCAGAAATCACAGCTTACTATCCTGCAGGGTCTGATGAAATTGCGACAGATCTGTGATAGCCCTGCGATAGTAAAAGAAGAAGAACGTTTCCCCAATGTATCAGTGAAACTGGAAGAGATAGGCCGTGAGATCACAGAAAATATCAGTAACCACAAAGCATTGGTGTTCTCTCAGTTCCTGGGTATGCTCGCATTGATCAAAGAGAAAATGAAAGAACTGGGCGTGGATTATGAATATTTCGATGGAAGCAGCACTGTAGCCGAAAGAGAAAAAGCCATTACCCGTTTTCAGAACGATGAGAACTGCCGCGTATTCCTGATCTCCTTAAAAGCCGGTGGTGTGGGTCTGAACCTTACCGCTGCGGATTATGTATACATTGTTGATCCATGGTGGAACCCGGCGGTGGAACAGCAGGCTATTGACCGTACGCACCGTATAGGGCAAACGAAAAATATTTTTGCCTACCGCATGATCTGTACCGATACCGTAGAAGATAAGATCTTAAAACTGCAGGAGCGCAAACGTAACCTCGCCAAAGACCTGATCACCGATGATGAAGGATTTGTGAAGAGCCTTACTAAGGAAGATGTAGAATACCTGTTCAGTTAATTTTTGAAATAACAATCCGCTTATTTATTGAATGCTGTTGTAAAATTGAGATGGATGCTTACATTTTCTTCATCAAAGAATTGTTTGCTCCTTGTTGAATTCTCGAGAGATGAGCTGAATATAAAATGTAATTGTAGTAAACTGTCTTTGATATATCTTGATACATCGTCATCAGTATCATTAGTCAAACTTTTCACATGTAAATAAACGGGAACGGTTTTATCCAAATAACGAAACCTCGGCCCCTTTGCGGTAATACCCGTTAAGAATAAACCCATGATTAACAGGAAGGATTTCATCTGTTTATTTTGTCTCTCTAATATTAACAATAAAACAAATACAACGTATGGTAAACAATTCAAACTGTGCCTTTGTGCCTTTGTGTGAGAAAAAATTGCACACAAAGGCACAAAGGCACGGTTAGGGTATAAAGGATGCATTGGCTCAAAAACACAGCCCCTCCAAATCATTGAAGGGGCTGTTTACTATCAGGAAAGCAAGGATTATTCTCCCGCTTTACATTTTTCTGTTATAAAATGAAAGATCTCATGCGCATCTTTGATCATACCTTTTAAAGCAGCATCATCTTTTCCTGCTTTTACGGCAGTATTTAATTCGGCTAATTGTTTGATCAGTTTGGTTAAGGTTTCACTGGTTTCTTTGGGTTTATAGCCTGCAGGTACTTTAGATGCTTTCCATAATTTGGCAGCAATCAGCAGACTGTCTGATTTGGCTTTCACCGGCTTCAGATCACCTTCTTCAGATGGATGAAAGCTGGTACTCATCAGCGTATGAAAATTGTTCATTTCTTTCCAGTCAGATTTTTCCTGGGCACTTACTACAAATGGGATTGCCATTATCAGGCAGAGAAGTATTCTTTTCATGGTTTATTTTTTTTGCCACAGAAGGCAAAGATTTTCACAGAATCATTCTGCGCAAATCTCTGTATTCAATGGTGATGAATTTATTTTTTAATTTCCGCAGCTGCTATCATAGCCTCTGGGTTTTTCTGGAACGACTCTTTACATTCCTTTGAACAGAAGCCTAATACTTTGTCTTTGTAATGTGCCGTATCGCTGATGCCCGCTGTTACCGGCATGCCGCAGCTGGGGTCTTTTTTGTTATCAACCAGCATATGCTCAAATATATTGGCTGTAGTGTCTTTTTCCATAGACATCATGGTGTCTTTTGCAGGCTTATCTTCGGTTTTTGTTGTTCCTGACTGACATGCAAGCAAAACCATAACAGCAGAAGCCGTTAGCCCAAGAGATAAAAATGAAGTGATGCTTTTTTTCATATAGTTAATTGTTATTTGCCGCTCTTTTGTTTCTCCTAACCCTGAAATAAAGGATTAATCCAACAGTTACCATAGCAATTTGCGCTGCTGCCCAAAACATGGTACTGAAATCTTTAAAACCTTTCCCAATCGGTGTAAGAAACTCATGTTTATGAAGAAAGGCAAAACTATACCCTTCCAGCATATCTACATCATCAATTCTTGCAGAAAGCTTTCCGGTAGCGGTTTCCACATAAAACCGTTCGTTTTGGTTAGATGCGTAGGAAACTTTAAAAACCGGCAGCCTTTTATTTGCAAAACCATACTCCCCGGCAAATTTAGTAATCGTTTCGGTGTTTTTGATATCCTTTTCTGAATGTTTCCCAAATTGATTGGCCAGATAATGGGCATAAGCTGTATCACCACCCCGCAGGATACGGTTATCACTAGTTGAAACATAAACAGCTGAAGGTGAAGTTGTAAAGGCATTGTTCATCATATCCTTACCCTTCGTTTCGGGTAATTTGGCTTTCCGGGTTAATAAAGTGCTTACCCGCCAGTATGATTGACCGTTAATAAATACCAGGCTAACATTAGCTATCGGTTTTTTTACTATAGATACTAATGTGTTCAGGTTATCACTTATTTGTGCAGTGGCAAACCGGTGTTCATCAAAATACCTGGCGCGGGTATCTTCCTTAAATTTTGAAAATGCATGAAAGGCCCCGCTGAAAGTAAACATCAGTGTAAATAGGGCAATACTGATGGAAGTAATCCTGTGGCTCTTTCGTGCACGTAAAACCTTATTGCCGTTAGCCTTTTTGGAACCGGTACTGAAAAATATATACATACCAAAAACAGCGGTAATGAATGCCAGTGAAGTTAACAGGATTTCAATAACCAGTTTTCCACTGCCCAAGAAATCAAGCCAGGCCCATGTATGCACCCAAACAAAGATTTTACTAAAGTGCGCTCTTTGATTATCAATCGCAAATGTGAACCTGTCTTGAGTGGTTTCTACATAAATACGTATCCCGTCTTCTCTTTGGAAATTTACTTTATAAACCGGTAATATTTTATTAATGCTTTTATATTCTTCATCAAACGAAGTGATCAAAGTTGCATTGGTCACTTTAGCACCTTTTGTATTGTTCAGCACACAATCGGTGGCCGCATCACAACAATCCAATGCTGTTTCGGTTTCTTTGATTTCGGCAGCTCTATGTATTCCCGAATCTTTACCCTGCCCCTCCAAAAATTGTTTGGCAAGGTATTGGGCATA
>CANGOX010000021.1 GCA_947455605.1 Chitinophagaceae bacterium | reverse complement strand
GGTGAAAAAGTGGTATCCGGATAAATAAAATGCAGGAAATTATTGGGATCCTGCGACCCGGTTGTTTGAACGCAATTGCTCACCGCCGGATCTATATACACCCAATTGACCAACTGGTTATTATTGATAAAGATCCTTTTCTCGGTAACAGAACAGGCCGATACAAAACCCAGTACCGGTTCTTCCGGGTTACTGATGCATTTGAGATTGCCATTGTTCTGCGAAGGTTGGGGGTCAAAAATGGTTCCTGTCTGTTGCGTATTCTTTTTTAAGATCTCCCAGTAATTATAAGCGTCTTCGGTTAATGCAAATTGCAGCACATTGATACTGTAACGGATGGCGGGTTTTTCTGTACTGTCAGTTATTACACGAACAGGTGTATAACTGATCACATCTTTAGCCAGTACTGCCGTAGAGGCGGTAATAATATTGGTGGAATGTTCTGTACCCCAGCAATTATACGTCTGATTGGTGCTATCCAGATAAAAGATAATCCTGTTCTTTACACCCATAGAAGCCTGATAAGCCGCTCGGTATTGCCAGGTTTCATCAAATTCCCAACGGTAATAAAGGGTATGATTAGCAGGATCATGGGTATGCACAAAGATCTTCAGGTCCTTATCTCTTTGCCAGGTTACACTGTCAATGGCCGGTGTTTGTTTGGCAGCAACAAAGGCAGATTGATACGTACTGCCAACCGTTGTTGTGATCCGCAAACGATAACGAAGTGTAGGATTCAGGCTTAATGCCACTGATTGGTAAATACCATTTCCCTTATCCGACAATAAAAAGGTATTACCACTCTCCGATTCTATCTGAACCTGTGCACCTTTTTCGGTACGGAGCGAAACAGAACTATCTCCTAAAGATCTGGTGCGGCTGAGTTTAATGGTGGTGATGGCTGCGGTTCCTGTATTGATCACCCCTTCCACTACCAGAAAATTATAATTAACTGTAATGGCGGGCGGCTGGTACACTTTCTTACAGCAGATCACCGTCAGCGCTATTATGAGAAAATAGATAAGATAGGATCTTTTCATCCGGTCAGAATTTAAAATTATACGTGATGAAAGGAATGGCTGTTCCGAATATAGATAACTGGTATCCTTTGATATATCCTCCCTCCTGTACAAAATAAATAGAGTAAGGATTTTGTCTTGCCAGCATATTATAAACGCCCAATGACCATGAGCTATGTGCCAGTTTTTTGATCTTATGGTTGCCCTCAATATTTACCGAAAGATCTGTGCGGATATAATCCGGAACTCGGTATTGATTCCTGTCTGAATAGTACACCCTTTGTCCGCCAGCCTGGTTAAACAATGCAATGGGTAAAGTGATCGGTCTTCCGGTGCTATACACGCCATTGAGCGAGATACTGAACCGGTGTGAGAATTTATAGTTCGCGATCAGGTTTACGTTGTGTGGCTTATCAAAATTGGCCGGATAATAGTTTCCCTTGTTGATGGTTTCGCCTGCAATCGGATCATCGATCTGCAATTCCGTTCTTGAATAAGTATAACTCAGCCAGCCATTCAGTTTGCCTGCTGTTTTTTTGATCATAAACTCTGCACCATACGCACGGCCACGCGTGTTGATCACATCTGTTTCAATATGTTTATTCATCAGTAAAACCGCTCCGCTTTTAAAATCGAGATAGTGTTCTATATGCTTATAATAGATTTCTACTGACGTTTCAATATTATGGGATGGAAAATCCCGGTAATACCCCAGTGAAACCTGGTAACCCTGTTGTGGACGGATATTGGGATCACTCAATTTCCAGCTATCCGTAGGCGAAATAGTGGTTGTATTGGATAATGTATGAATGTATTGCTGAAGAGTATTAAAACTCGCTTTTACAGAAGATCTGTCTGGCAGGCTGTAACGAAGCGCTATCCTGAACTCCGGCGCCTGGTAAGTTTTGATATTCTTACCAGAAGCGAAATGAGCTGTGTCGGTTATGGTTCCTGTTTGCCTGGGCAGACCGGGAAGATAATGATACACATCATGTGAGCCAAGATAGCTGTACAAAGAATAGCGGATCCCGGCATTTACAGAAAGATCCGGTGTTATATTGTATCTGTCGCCGGCATATAAAGCCGATTCCAGGGCCTGCTCTGCCGGCACTTCATTAGGCGATACCAATGATTGGGGCTGATCAGGTTGAAAAGACCCGGGATGGATCTTATAATAAATAGAATGAATTCCAAAATTGAAAGCATGCTTCCCATTAGGGTTATAATTAAACTCCGTTCTGAAGTGAGTCTGATCAACTTTAAAGGATAGTTTAAAAGCATTCAATGCCACCTGGTTGCTGCTTTGTGAATAATCATAATGATCGATCCCGGCAGATACAACTCCGAACAGGCGGTTATTAAAAATATGTTTCCATTTTACGATCGCATTGCGGTTGCCGTATGTGTATAAGGTATCGCTGTTGAGTTTAAATTTATCATGACTGATATACCCCGTAAAATACAAACTGTTCTTAGGGTTGATCGTGTGTGTAACATTCAGATTAAGATCATAAAAAGATGCGCTACTGTTGGCATATTCTTTGTTGGGAAGTTGTTTGAGGATCCAATCAGAATAGGTAGTTCTTCCCCCAAGAATAAATGTTGTTTTGCCATTATTAAGCGGGCCCTCCAGTGTAAGCCGGCTGGTTAATACACCTATTCCTCCGGTACCCGATAATTTTTTACTGTTACCATCGCGGGTGGACACATCCAGCACGGAAGACAAACGTCCGCCGTATTTTTCGGGGATGGCACTTTTGTATAATTCAACCCCTTTTACCACATCGGTATTAAATGCAGAAAAGAAACCGAACAGGTGTGAGGGGTTGTAAATAGTAGCATCATTTAAAAGGATCAGATTCTGATCTGCAGCACCGCCACGAACATTAAAACCGGTACTGGCTTCCCCAACGGAAGTAACTCCCGGCAGGGTTAGTACTACCCGTAAAATATCAGATTCTCCCAACACAGTAGGCACCTGTTTAATTGTTCGGATATTTACTTTATCAACCCCCATTTGTGTACTTCTTGTGTTGGATCTTTTTTCTGAACTTACCGTAACTGCTTTTAAACTGGCCACATAATCTTCCAGTTCAATCGTTAATTTTCCGTTTGAATAGAGTACCAATTGGCGTTGTGTATCTTTCATACCCAAACTGTTAACGCGGAGCGTATGCCTTCCCTTTGGCAGTGTGATCGTATAATAGCCAAACTGATCGGTAACAGTTTTGATGGAGGGTGAATCGAGATAGACCGATGCTCCACTTAACGCTTCTCCACTTTTAATATCGCGTACATACCCCACCAGCACTGCATTTCCTCTGGCGATGGAATTGGTTTTGACACCTATTTCAAATAATTTTTTTTCAAGAGATGCCTGTAATTTTTCGTTACCTGCATTTGTTGCTGACATCACCAATATGGGGTCATTAGCTGTATCGGGAAGGTTTTTCTTCCGGTCAAAAAAACCGTCAGGCAAGGCTGTTTGGATCTGTTTCAGTTTACTGATAAAGATCCTGCCCTCTGCATCAATGGCATACTGCAGGCCCGTATTTTGAAAGGCTTTCTGTATTACTTCTGCTAAGAGCAGATTATCGGCTTTTACTGTAATACGCAAGCTGTCTGTTTCACTGATCTTAAAATAAAAATGACAGGCAGCCAATGATTCTGCTTTTTTTACAAATTGCGCAAATGGTATATCGGACACATCAATGGTAATACGCTGCCCCGACTGTCCTGTTGCTGAATACTGCAATAACAGGAAGCCCAAAGTGCATACACCAATCAAATGCCGTTTAATGTGCATTCCCGTTTTTTACATTTGAATAATAAGCCGCAACCTGAACGATCACTTTAGCAGGATCTTTTGTAAAACGTATGTCACGCCTGTTCAATAATTTCCTGATCTCCGCACGTTGATCTTTAAAAATTTTAAGCAGATCCGATTCAGTTTCTACATGGTAAAACCTGCCATCTTTCTGAATATAATAATCATCGTACTCAATAAATCCGGTTATATTTTCTTCCGCCTTCAATGATTGTTTGATCTTTTTTTCTCTTTTTTCAAACACAGATACTTCGCCCGAGTATACGCTTTCATAAAATCCTGAGTTGGGTAAGATACTTTGAGTACTGTCTTTCTCAATACGCACAAAATCATGCGTTTCAATGGAGAAATAGCTTATCCGCTCTCCCACGAGGCTGATGTCCGCATCGTTTGAAAAAGACCTTGTAACCACTACCCCTTTAAGCAGATCAAAGGCAAGTGGGATATTATCATAGAGGGTTCCATCATACATGATCTTACCGGACACCAATGCATCTTTCAGGAAAAAGGGAGTACCCGAAACCCTGTTCCAGTAATGATCATAGGCCATACCCTGGTAAATACCGGCATTGGCAGATATATTTTTCCGGTAATGAGACTGTATTTGAGCGATCGCTTTTTGATACAATATAGAATCTGCTATCATACGCTGAGCGGCAGTATAACGGAAAGGGAGGAAAAGTAACAGGATCCAGGTAAACAATGAAAACAGCTTTTTTAGATAACTGTGCTCATGATTAAAAAGACGTAATGCCACAAAAAAACAGTTTTAATAAAAGAAAGTTAGTTGAAAAATCCGGTTTGAGCACGCCATCCATATAATAGCCCCAAAAAGCATTTTTTGGCATAAGGAGCCAAAACGTAACTTTGTGGATATATTCAATATGAGAAACCACCTGTTTTTGATACTAGGCTTGTTTACAGCCTGTACTTCACAAAAAAGTGAATACAGGAAAGCAGAAGATGCACTGGATGCCGGAAGAGAGTTTATAAACAGCCGGCTTCAGGGTGATTTTTTAAAAGCGGGCTTCTATCTTTTACCAGATGAAAAGAATACAAGCATGCTTGCCTCCATGGAAAAATCTTATCGTGAAAAAGACAAAGAGGGCAGACAGCAATGGAGAACCGCTTCCATTAATATCAATGAAGTAAAAGAACAAAGCAGCACCGAGACCTTTATCTATTTTCAGAATTCATTTGATAAAAGGGCCGATACGATCCGCGTTATCAAACAAACTGATAACTGGCTTGTTGACCTTACCAAAAAACAATAAAGATTACCTATGTTACTGAAGAACCTATTTATAGTGGGCATAGGCGGAATGATTGGTTCGGCCCTGCGCTTTCTGGCTGTTCATTTCATCAAACATGAGAGCTTTCCGTATGCTACCTTTACTGTTAATATCATTGGTTCGCTGATCATTGGAGCGGTGATGGGAATTGCAGCCCGGCAGGAAGGATTTGGCAACTGGCGTTTATTTCTGGCAACCGGCATTTGCGGGGGCTTTACCACTTTTTCTGCTTTTGCCTGGGAAAATATGCAGTTCCTTAGCCAGCAACGGTATGGAAGTTTTGTAATTTACACAGGAGGTTCCCTGATCTTAGGATTAGGAGCAGTAACATTAGGCTATTGGCTAACTAAATAATATAATAACTATACTATGCACATGACAACAGTTAAACATCCATGGCACGGCGTTTCATATGGTGAGCTTGCACCGAGGGTTGTAAATGCAATTATTGAGATCCCGCAGGGGTCGCGTTGTAAATATGAGATCGATAAACCCAGCGGATTGTTAAAGCTCGACAGGGTTATCTTTTCCTCTTTCTACTACCCTATCAACTACGGATTTATTCCACAAACCTATGGTGGAGATAAGGATCCGCTGGATATACTAGTCATTACATCCTTGCCTGTTCAGCCCCTCACCATTATGGAGGCCAAAGTGATCGGCGTAATGCAGATGATCGATGGCGGCGATCCGGATGATAAGATCATTGCCGTTGCGGCGAATGATCCGGGTGTTAATCACTATAATAATATTGAGGAATTGCCCAAACATTTCTTTGATGAACTGAGGCATTTCTTTGAAGAATATAAAAAACTGGAGAACAAGACCGTAGTGGTGGAAGATTTTGGCGATAAGGCACAAGCCCTTACCATCATTGAAGAATCTATCCGTTATTATAAAGAGGTATTTGTGAAATAAACTTACACAGTGAATACTAAAACAAAGCCCATGACACTGATTACCCTGATCATCCTGCTATTGATAGGATTGGCTGCCGGATTTTTAAGCGGACTGATCGGTATTGGTGGCGGAGTATTAATTGTGCCTGCATTGGTGCTTTTTGCAGGATTTTCACAGAAGCTGGCCCAGGGTACTTCTTTGGGCATTCTGTTACTACCTGTGGGGATACTGGCGGTAATACAGTATTACAAACAAGGCTACCTGAATGTGAACTATGTTGCCATTATTTCTATTGCTTTTATCCTTGGCGGCTTCCTGGGCAGTAAACTTGCCATTTCTTTGAGCGATGAGAAAATGAAGAAGATCTTTGCGGTCATTTTGATGGTAATTGCCATAAAAATGCTGTTTTTTGATAAAGCAAAACCCGCGCCGGTAAAGGATCCTGTGGCTTCTTCCACAAAAATTCAACAATCAGGGAGCTAAGAGCCGAAAAAATCATTCCCGAACCTTATCTTTGCCAAAAATCAATACAAATGGAAGTAAATCAATCAAGAACTAAATACTGGGTACTTTGTTTTTTATGGTTAGCCATTCTGATCACTTTATTAGTGGTTTACCGCCAGTTCTTCTGGTTGGCATTGCCCGGCACCGTTACTTATTTTGCCAAAGCAATGGATCTACTGTAATATCTGAACTTTTTACATATAAAAGCAACCTCAACAGGTTGCTTTTTCTGTTTAAAACCTTTACTAAGTTGTTGCGCATACTTTGCACATCCCACCATGGTCCGCTCTCTTTTTCTTCTGACCCTCTCTTATTGAAACCATTTCGCTAAGAGAAGAACGGAGGAAAAGAGAAAAAGAGCGGGGTTAGAAATAACGTTTGATGAGGCGGAGTTTGTGGGTACGTTCGCCGGTATCGCCATTTACGATGCCCATATTATCGATCTTGTCGATCCGCACTTTGCCGGAAGCATGGATGATCGTATCCTGGTTGAATAAGATGCCGACATGCGTGATCCTTCCTTCTTCGTTATCAAAATAGGCAAGGTCGCCACATTGTGCTTCCTGTAAAAAACCTACCAATTCACCCGCTCCTGCCTGTTGGTAAGCATCTCTTGGTAAAACAATATTGAAATAGCGGAAAACCTGCTGTACAAAACCACTGCAATCAATTCCATATACCGATCTCCCTCCCCATAAATAGGGTGTATTGAGGTATTGAAGCGATTTTGCTTTGATGGCATCTGCTGAGATCATGGCTGTTTCGGGGTCATATGAATTAGCTGTGCAGGCTATACTGAACTTATCAATTACTGCCTCACCGTTTTCCAGAAAACCCAGGGAACTCCCAATAGGAATATGCATGGATCCTCCATTCACAGATATGATGGTATCCCAATCGGGCGTGATCGCTTTCGAGATTATATTGGCTTTTGCTTCGTCAATTTTTGCAAATTGATTGGATTGGCACCAGCCTTCATATCCGTCGTAAGCGCAGCGGATCCTGGTAAATGATCTGGTTTCTTCGAGCACTTCAGCCAATTCGCCAAACAGTAACTGGCTGATCATTTCGGAACGGTGGGCATCTTCCTTTCTGATGGGTGCAGCCGGAACAATGCAGATAACAAATGCCATGATGCTAATTTGAAGTCAAGATATGGAATTTTACCGCTAACGCATCTATACAGAAAATGCTTTATTTTCAGGAAGTGAGCAAGGACCGATTTGACCATATGACCGACAACGAGCTGCTCGATAAATTCTACAGCGACAGGGATACCCAGTGGCTGGGTATTGTGCTGCAGCGGTATACCTTTCTGCTATTGGGTGTTTGTATGAAATACCTGAAGCATGAAGAAGAAGCCAAGGATGCGGTACAACAGATCTTTCTGAAAGCCATTATGGAACTGGGGAAATACAAAGTGGCTTATATAAAAAGCTGGCTATATATGGTTGCCAAGAACCATTGCCTGATGAAATTGCGAGATAAGAATATCTTTATCCCGGTAGATTCCCGCCCGGAACTGATTACCGAAGAAACTGACCAGATAGAACAGGCAGACAAGGAAGCCACTCTTTCCGTATTGGAGAATGCCCTGCAGGAATTGAACGGGGAGCAGAAAACCTGTGTAACTTTGTTCTATCTCCAAAAGAAGAGTTACCAGGAGATCGTAGACAGCACCGGCTATAATTTGCTACAGGTGAAAAGTTATATACAAAACGGCAAACGTAATTTGCGGATCCTGGTTGAAAAGAAAATGAAAGCTTCTTAATGACAGACCTGAAAGACATATTAAACCATGAAGATGAGCTCAGCAGCGAAGAACTGATGCGTTACCTTGAGGGTAATGCTACAGAAGAAGAGCGCTTTGCCATTGAAAAGCAGATGGCGGACTCTTTGTTTTTTGATGAAGCGGTGGAAGGCTTACAAAATTTCAAAGATCCGGCACAGGTGAAAGATTATGTAGAGCAGCTAAACAAACAATTACAAAAGCAGACGGCAAAAAAAGCTTCCCGCAAGATCAAAAGAAAACTGAAAGACCAGAACTGGCTGATCATTGCCATACTCGCGATATTATTGCTTTGTGTAACGGGATTCCTGTTAATTCATTTTTCGATGAAACACTGATGTGTAATCAGAAATTAATAATTGTAAAATAAAAGAAAGGATTTATGACTTACGAAGAACTGGTAAAGAACCATTCGGCAGATATGATAGAGAAACTGGTGACCTGGGTTTTGAGCAATGATAAAGCGGAGATCCGTTTTGATTTTGCCGATGAGGATCAATGGGCCATCATTTCCATGCATATTTACGAAGAAGATAAAGAGATCTCCATCCGCTTGCACCTTAACGATGTTTACGATCTCTATTTTGGCTATTACGATGATGAGGATGAATTCTTCGAGCTTGTGCACACGTTAACAGAAGAGGAAAAGAAGATCCTGCCTGAAGCACTCAGAAAATTAATGAAGCATGTGCTTGATAAGGAAGAAGGGGTAAGGATCCCTTCTAATTTTCTTTCAAAATAATCAGTATGCTACTGTAGACAATAAGTATCATATCCTATTTCTTTTCGCTCCTACATAAAAAGGGCCGCTCATTGCTGAGCGGCCCTTAGTGTTACAGTTGAGGTCAAGAATATTACGCCAATACTACCCTCTTCCTTTGATCAACTGCACCACTTTACGTTGAGTGCCTTGTATGAGTTCTGCATAGTACGTGCCGCTGCTGTAGCTATGCCCGATCTGGATCGTGCTATTGGCACCTATCTTAGACTTCGCATCTACTACCCTGCCTCTGCCATCCATCACCCTTAATTCTACAGGTGTTTGATACCTGCTCTCAATTTTCAGTGTGAAGTACGTAGTACTCGGGTTTGGCATAGCCGTTACTTTCAGGTCTTCTTCTGTACTTGTAGTTACTGCCACCTCACCATCTTTCGCTGTTCCGGAGTTGGTTACACCCGTTGCATTCACGATCGTGGTGTTACATGGAGACTGATCGGCACTTCCCAACCTGTCGTTACCATTGCTGCCACATGAGCCTGATCCGATATGTGACGATACGCTGCTTAATGCAACCTGCAGGGTTTGTGCCACTGCATTCTTGCCGTTTGGTGTATGCGTTACATAGATCTTAGCACCGTTGGTACCCGCTACTCTTACATCCGTTACACAAATACTGATTCCGCAACTAAAAGTGCAGCCATACTTATTGGTTACCGTTACACTAAACGTATAGTATCCAAAAATGGATGGTGTGAACACCGGTGCTGCGCTGGTAGTGCTGCTCAGCCTGTTGGTATAGGTTCCACTCCATACATATGTGTACGGTGCACCCGCTGATGGCAAACTGCCCACCTGCAATGAGGTGCTTTGTGCGCCATAACCCAGGTAAAGGTTGGTTGATGCGCCTCCCGTATAGGTACTGCTGGTTGGTACCGAACTTACCGTAGTAGTAAACAATGAGCCGATCGTGATCACCTGCGTGCTCGTGGCTGTGTTGCCACTGGCATCTTTTGCAGTCCAGGTTCTGATGATCGTATTGCCGCTTGGTACATCACCATAGTTTACGGTTACTGTACTGCAGTTATCTGTTGCGTTTGGTGTTCCTGTTGCTGCCGGTAGTGTTGATGCTCCACAGTTAACTGTAACATCTGCTATATCTGTGATCACCGGTTTGGTGTTATCAACGATCGTGATCACCTGTACGCTGCTACTCATATTGTTGAAAGCATCTTTTGCTGTCCAGGTTCTCGTGATGGTGTAACCCGATGTTACGTCTGTAAAGGATACAACAGGAGTGCCGCAATTATCTGTAGCTTTTGGTGTACCTGTAACTGACGGACTTGTTGAAGTGCCACAGCTTACCGTAACATCTTTAATATCCACAATTACCGGAGCTGTAATATCTACGATGGTAAGTGTTTGTGCAGCTGTGCTGAAGTTACCCGCAGCATCCGTTGCCTTCCAGGTTCTGGTGATCGTATTACCTGATGTTACATCACTGTATGTGATTGCTATTGTGCCGCTGCAGTTATCCGTTGCCGTTGCAGTTACCGTTGGAGCGGTTGAACCGCCACAGTTTACAGTTGCAGCAACCGGGGCAGTAATCACAGGACTGGTATTATCATCTATCACTACCGTCTGGTTCTGCGTACTGATATTTCCATTACCATCATTATAGCTCCAATGGATCGTGTAAGTACCCTGTCTGGTGTACGTTACTGCATCATTGGTTGTAGCGGTGATCACACCTTTACAATTATCATTTGCTTTTGGTGCAGTGGCTGTAACAGAGCACTCTCCTGTTAAGGTTGGTAATACTGATACCTGTGGTACCGGTGCCGTTACATCATTGATCACAACTGTTTGGTTCTGTGTGGTAATATTGCCATTACCGTCGTTGTAGCTCCAATGGATCGTATAGGTTCCTTCCTTAGTATAGGTTAATGGATCTGTAGTGGTTCCGGTGATCACACCTTTACAGTTATCATTCGCTTTTGGCATCGTAGTTACCGTTGCTGAACACTCGCCCGTTACCGTTGGTAAAGTTGATACCATTGGTACAGGTTTGGTATTATCATCCACTACGACTTTCTGCGTTTGCGTACTCGTATTGCCACGGCCATCACTATAGGTCCAGGTAATTGTATACGTTCCCTGTACATTATAGCTTAACGCATTGGTGGTTGTTCCGTAAACTATACCCACACAGTTGTCCCTGGCTGCCGGTACTGTTGTAACCGTTGCAGAACACTGTCCATATACTGTTGGTAGGTTGTATACCAAAGCTCTTGGTGCGATGTCATCATTAACAATAACTGTCTGAAGCTGAACCGTAGTATTACCATGACCGTCATCAAAGGTCCAATGAATGGTATAGGTTCCCTGGGTGCTGTAGGTCAAAGGATCTGTTGTAGTAGCCCTTATCCAGCCTGCACAATTATCCCATGCCCATGGTGCCCCACTATGGTGAGCATTCCAATGATCATGATCGTTATCGCCTTCATGGTCGTCATCTCTGTCTTCCTCGTATTCGCCATCATCATCTCGATCGTTCGTTAAACCTACCGTTACTGAGCATTCTCCTTTAATTACCGGAAGACTTGTAAGCCAAGGCTTAGGCGCCACATTATCGGTGATCGTTACAGTCTGCTCCTGTACGGTTGTGTTTCCGTGTGTGTCTGTAAAGCTCCAATGGATGATATGGGTACCATACATTGTATAGCTCAACGGATCTGTTGTAGTTCCTGTTATCAGGCCTGAACAATTATCCATCGCTGTTGGAGTGGTCATGTACACTACATCGCTACGGTCATAAGTACAATCATCATCATCATCATTGTCATATTTACTTATTGTTTTATGATCATTTCTGTGACAACGGCAGTTGTCTTTACACTTACATACAATGCGGCAGTCGCGGCAATTATCTGTACATCTGCCTGAGTAAATCACCACACCCGCAGAACACAACCCACTAACCGATGGCAGACTTACCAGTGTTGGTACAGGCCCCAGTATATCCTGAACCGTTACGATCGCAGTATTCGTTGATACATTACCGTTAACATCGGTAACCGTTAAGGTTACTGTATTAGGTCCGATATTGCTGCAGTCGAAGCTTGTTTTGCTTAACACCATCGTTGCTATACCGCACGCATCACTGCTACCGTTGTTTATGTCTGCCGCTGTGATATTTACATGGCCCGTACCATCCAGATTAACGGTGATCGGTTTGGTAACTACCACAGGTGCTACCAGGTCTTGTACTGTTACAATCGCTGTGTTACTAGATACATTACCATTTACGTCTGTAACAGTTAAGGTTACTGTATTGTTACCCACATTGGCGCAACTGAACACATTGGGTGATACAGTCATACCAGCAATACCGCAGGCATCATTGCTTCCGTTGTTTACATCTGTAGCTGCTATCGTAGCCGTACCTGATGTATTTAACTGGATCGTAATGTTTTTGGTTAAGACTACAGCAGGTACCAGGTCTTTAACTGTTACCACCGCTGTATTGCTGCTTACATTACCGTTTACATCCGTCACAGTTAAGGTTACTGTATTATCTCCTGCATTACTGCAGTCGAATGCTGTTTTACTCAACATCATCGATGCAATAGCACAAGCATCATGCGATCCGTTATTAATATCCGCTACTGTGATGCTTGCTGCACCTGTGGCGCTTAACTGGATCGTGATATTATTAGTTAATACTACTGCAGGTACATGATCTTCGATCATTACTACTGCTGTAGCACTGTTTTGGTTACCGTTCACATCAGTAGCCGTTAAGGTCACTGTATTCGTACCTACATTGCTGCAATCAAAGCTTGTTTTATCAAGGCTATAGCTCGAAATAGCACAATTGTCGGTTGAACCGTTATTTACCTGTGCAGGCGTGATTGTTGCAGCGCCGTTTGCATCCAATTGAATGGTGATATTTTGTGTGATCACTGTTGGTACAACTTTATCTTCAACGGTTACTACCGCAGTGGCAGTTGATATATTGCCGTGTACATCGGTTACCGTTAAGGTTACCGTGTTCGTACCTACATTGCTACAATTAAAGCTAGTTTTATCTAAGCTGTAAGTGGCAATCGCACAATTATCTGTGGACCCGTTATCGATCTGTGCGGGAGTAATGCTTGCGTTACCATTTGGATCCAACTGCACCGTGATGTTTTGTGTGATCACCGTTGGAACCACTTTATCTTCAATGGTTACCACCGCTGTGGCATTTGACACATTACTGTGTACATCAGTTACTGTTAAGGTTACCGTGTTTGTACCCACATTGCTGCAGTCGAAACTTGTTTTATCCAAGCTGTAAGTAGCAATCGCACAATTATCGGTGGAACCGTTATCAATCTGTGCAGGGGTAATGCTTGCGTTTCCGTTTGCATCCAGCTGCACAGTGATGTTTTGTGTGATCACAATTGGTGCTACTTTATCTTCTACGGTCACTACTGCAGCTCCGGTTGATACATTACCGTTCACATCTGTTACAGTAAGTGTTACTGCGTTCGTTCCTATATTGCTACAGTTGAAACTTGTTTTATCCAGACTGTAGGTGGCAATAGAACAATTATCTGTTGAGCCGTTATTGATATTGGCAGGGGTGATACTTACCGCGCCGTTTGCATCCAACTGAACAGTGATGTTCTTAGTGATCACAACAGGTACTACATTATCCTGTACCGTTACTTCTGCGGCAGCTGTTGACACATTACCATTCACATCCGTTACTGTTAAGATCACAGTGTTATTACCCACATTGCTGCAGTCGAAACCTGTCTTATTTAAACTGTATGAAGCAATCGAACAATTATCTGATGAACCATTGTTGATATCAGCAGGCGCGATCGTTGCATGACCATTTGCATCCAGCTGTACAATGATATTTTGTGTGATCACCACCGGTGCTACATTGTCCTGTACCGTTACCACGGCTGTGGCAGTTGATACGTTACTATTTACATCCGCTACAGTCAGTGCAACCGTGTTCGTTCCAACATTACTGCAGTCGAAACTTGTCTTATCCAAACTGTAAGACACAATAGAACAATTATCCGTTGATCCATTGTTGATGTCTGAAGGGGTGATACTCGCCGCTCCATTTGCATCCAGCTGTATCGTGATATTTTTTGTGATCACAGTTGGTGCTATCTTATCTTCTACTGTTACAAAAGCTGTTGCTGAAGAAACATTACCATGGCTATCCGTTACGGTCAGGTTTACTTCGTTCGAACTTACATTACTGCAATCGAACGATGTCTTATCCAAACTGAAGGTTGCAATAGAGCAATTATCACTTGAGCCATTATCGATCATGGCAGGTGTGATACTCGCATTACCGGTGGCGTCTAACTGAATCGTAATGTTTTTAGTGATCACGATCGGAGCTACATCATCCACTACTTTTACTGTAAACGTGCAGATGGATGTACCAACTGCATTGGTTGCTGTAGCAGTTACCGTAGTGGTTCCTACAGGGAAGAAAGATCCCGGTGCAATGGAATAGCTAATAGTTGATACCGGGATTCCTGTGTTTTCCGTAGCGGCATAATTTACGTTAGCGCCACAGGCATTTGTACTGGATGAAACTACTATGTTAGCAGGACAATTAATTACCGGAGGCAGCCCTTTCACCAGCACATTGAATGAACAGCTTGCTGTTAAGCCGGCTGCATCGGTAGCGGTATAGGTAACCACCGTTGGTCCGATCGGGAAGATCGACCCACTGGCTAAACCAGCAGTTAATGTTGTTGTTACTCCTGCACAATTATCTGTACCAACAGGTGTTGTATAATTTACAACAACTCCGGCAGCACTGGCAGCAATTACAGTCATATCACCAGGGCAAACAATTACCGGAGGTTGATTATCAGTAACCATTACCGTAAAGTTTTTACTTATCGCATTACCACAATCATCGGTTGCTGTAACAGTTACAATGGTGGTACCTTTTGTAAATACTGTTCCCGGATTCTGACTGTATACAATGGTTGCTGTACCGCAATTATCTGTTGCGGATGCAGCAAAACTCACTATCGCACCACAGGTATTGTTATCGTTATTAACACTGATGTTCGAAGGAACCGTTAATATCGGAGCCTTGGTATCACGTACAGTAACCATCTGTGTTGCAGAAGTTCTGTTTCCTGATGCATCGGTGGTTGACCATGTTCTGGTTAAAGTATAGTTATTAGGACAAGTTCCATTGGTTCTTGTTTCTGAATAAACTGGTATTGAAGTAGCACAGTTATCACTTGCAGTAACTGTTGCTGCGGCAGGAACGACATCACATTCAACCGTTACATTAGAAGGAACACCTGCTAAAACCGGGAATTGATTATCCTTTACCACTACATTAAAGCTGCTGTTACTTTTATTACCCGCCACATCAGTTGCCTCGAAAGTATTGGTAGTGGTTCCTACAGGGAAAACAGAACCGGAAGGCAGACCTTGCGTTTGAACAATCGTAGCACCACCGGTACCTGTCCAAGATAAAGTAATTGATCCATCTCCAGACTGGTAAGCCTGCGTGTGAGTTACAGCAGACACAAGTTGTTGATCGGTATAACTGCTGCCGCCGGCACCATTGCTATAAAAGCCTGAGCCACCACCATACCAGCCACCGCCTCCGCCACCGCCGGCATAACCATCATATCCGTTTCCGCCGTAGCCAAATCCGCCATCGGTATAGTAATCATAATAGTAATAATTATTACCCGCACCACGTCCACCATTCCACTGGGTTCCGCCACCGGCAGTATCATAAGAACCATACGCATCCTCCCCAGTCAAATCTCCTCCATTGCCTCCTGACTGATAATCACCTAATCCTCCTCCACCACCGGCAACAATGATCCTGCTATTAAGGTCTCCGTCTGCTGTTCTGATATCAGAAGCTCCTCCTCCTCCTCCAGCTACATAATAACTATAATCAGTTGACCCATTCCCTCCGCCATTATATCCACCGGCATTGACTGTATAAGGATCAGCACCTGATTGTCCGGCACCGCCCACGTTCAGATATAATACCTGACCTGGTGTTACTGCCATTTTAGCCTGTACCCTGCCACCTTTAGCCGGATCACCATAGAAATAAGGATATCCGAGATAGTAGATCGAGTACGCTGCCTGTCCGCCGGCTGCACCTGCCATATCAACATCAATGGATGTTACACCTGCCGGTACCGTAAAGGTTTGTACCCCTCCGGCAAAACTGAAGGTTTGTGTTGCAGCAGGTTTGCAGTTATCCGTTGTGGTAGGTGCTGCATAATACACAACCGTTCCGCATGAATCTCTGCCGGATGCTTTCGTAATGGCAGCAGGCATATTAATGATCACCGGTGGTTCTTTGTCTAATACAATTACATTGAATGTAGCTACAGAAATATTACCACTGGCATCAACAGCTGTAACACTAACCGGTGTTGTACCCACGGCAAATAACGAACCGGGTTGAATACTATAAAGAATAGTTACACTTTCACAATCCGTTGCTGAAGCTGAGAAACCAGCATGGGCACCACATAAACCCGGTTCACTGTTAACAGTGATATCCGCAGGTTGTATGATAGATGGAGGCGTAACATTTCGCACTACTACTACAAATTGAGCAGTTCTTATATTACCCAATATATCGGTAGCCGTTACTGTTACTGGGGTTGACCCGATCCTGAATACCGATCCCGGCTGGATGCTATAAGTAACTGTAATGGCACCCGGAGTGCAATCTGTTGCCGATGCTGCAATATCATAGTTAACTACAGCTGAGCAATTGCCCTGTGCTGCATTAACATAGATAGTGGGTGTATTGATAGTTGGACCGGTTTTATCCTGCACAGTAACCACCTGTATGGCCGTTGCTGTGTTGCCACTGTTATCAGTAGCCGTCCAGGTTACATTGGTAACCCCAATTGGAAAATTCTGTGGTGCATTAGTGGTTACCGTTACACTACAATTATCTGAAGTAACCGGTGTACCAAATGCAATATTATTTTTACTTACCGTACAGCCCGATGCATCTGTGTTTCGTGTAATATTGGCTGGTGCGGTAATAGTTGGTTTGATCGTATCCCTAACTGTAACAATTGCCGTTGCCTTGGAAACATTACCATTAGCATCGGTTACGGTTAAAGTGATTGTATTATTACCCAGCTTCGTACAGTTAAATGTATTGCTCGCTGCGGCACCACCTGAATAGATTGCCTGTATATATAAACGCTTAACCGTTCCGCCACATGGATCTCCAAAAATATTGTTCGATGCAGGGATCGCCACACTGTTCTGATTTAGTGCGCGGGCCTGCACAACCGACAAACTTGAGGAGGAATTACATGAGCCTATGCTGAAGTTTCCACAAGATCCGTTAGGTGTACCATAGCTGGCAAAATCAATTGCCGTGATCACGGTTCCGGAAGGAGCTGTTAATACAGCATTCTGGTTTTCAGTAGCGGTAGCGCATATGGTTCCTGTATTTAATAAGGATAAAGTAACGGGTCCACAATTATCAAAACTTCCGTTATTGATATCCTGTGGTATAATAGTTGCCTGTCCGGCAGCATTCAGGTAAACAGTGATATTCTTGGTAATAGCCGTTGGCAGCGTATTATCAATTACTGTTACTACAAAAATACAGGTAGCCGTTCCACAACCATTGGTTGCCGTAACGGTTACAGTAGTTTGCCCAACATTAAATGCAGAACCGCTTCCTGTACCGCTTCCGTTGGCAGTGGTCGCACCTGTAAATGTATAGGTAACTACTGCTGCAGGAGAACCGGTAATAGAAAGATTATACGTAAATGCAGTAGAACAGCTGTTGGCATCTGCATAGATCTGGGTGTATTGTGTTTGCGGACAGTTGGAAATCACCGGTGCCTGACCAGGTGATACAACTGATGCAGCAGAAACAACTGTACAACCGGAAGAAGTTACTGCTACTGTGTAACTTCCCGATTGTGTTGCGCTGTAGTTGATAGCAGTTTCACCATTGATTAATCCACCATCTTTATACCATTGGTAAGTATAACCGGAGCCCGCATTGGCCGACAGAACTACTGAACCTCCTGAGCAAATAGTGGCATTACCATTTACGGTAATTCCTGCTGTTGGCAATGCATTGACAACAACCGTTGCAGAACCTGAAACAGTTGCAGAACATAAGGTTGTACTTGATTCTCTTACAGAAACCAATGTATAAACAAAGGATCCTGTTACAGATGTTGGAGCATTTACTGAAACAGAATTTCCTGAAACAGTTGTTGCGCTAAGTGGAGTACCTCCATTAATGGTATATGTGAAAACATAAGGGGCTGTTCCGTTAGCACCCGTGAAAGTGATGGAAGGTGCTGTATTATTTTTACAAACAGAAGCAGAACCACTGATAGTTGCAGTTGGTAAAGGGTTAATAGTTACAGAAACCAATCTTCTGGCAGAAGCGGGACAAGTGCCACTCGTAACATCTACATAATAATCAGTGCTTGCTGCGAGAACCGGTGTTGTATAGGTAGCACCTGTATATAATAAATTACCTCCCGTTGCAGCATCATACCAGTTGAATACCGGAGAGGAAGCTGAAGAAGAAGCGGTAAAAGAAGTTGATGTTCCGGCGCAAAATGTGGTACCACCTGCAACATTGCTTACAGATATTACAGGACAGTTTACAGAACCTGTTACAGCCAGATTTTGGGTAGCTGCGCCAGTAGATGAAAGTGTTACATTACCACTATAGGTTCCGCTTGTATTAGCTACAGCAAGTCTTACAAAAATAGCAGTTGGAGCCACTTCTGAAGATGATGGTGTGATACTTATACTTGAAGCATAACCACTGTTTGAAGCCAATGACACTTCAAATCCCGAAGGAGCTGTAACAGTAACATTACCTGTTAATGAAGCACCACTGATATTAAATTGCTGTGCAGCAGATGCAGAACCTATCAGCGTTGAAAAAGATGTAGCGGCAGGTACAGACATTTTACGAATCCTGTTATTACCATATTCCGTTACAAATAAATTACCTGCGGCATCCATTACTATGCCTGTTGGGCCGTAGATTGAAGCAGAAGTACCCAGTCCGTCAACTGTAGAATATTGACCGTTACCGGCTAAAGTAGTAACTGTACCGGAAGGTCTGATCTTGCGCACACGGTTACCGTCACTTTCTGTCAGGTAAATATTTCCACCCGCATCCAGTGCTATACCAGAAGGGAAATTGTATTGGGCAGCGGTTGCAATTCCATCAACATATCCTCTGGTACCACTTCCGGAAAAAATACTGACTACACCACCTGGAGTTACTTTTTCAACAGTACTACCAAAAATTCCTCCTGATACATAAAAATTACCGTTTACATCACGTTTAAGATCAGTTGGATATGCCGTAAGCCCGGTTGCAATAGTTGAAACGATCCCTGATGATGATATCATACGGATATGATTACCCGCCTGATAATCTGAAACATAAACATTACCTGCCTGATCGACCGTTACTCCGGCCGGACCTGTAAATTTCGCTGAGAGAGCCGGGCCATCCAGATATGCCTGTTGTCCGGTTCCTGCAAAAGTGGTAACCACTCCTGTTGCGATCACGATCTTACGAACAAGGAAATTGCTCTGATCGCCTACATATAAAATCGTTTGGGTTGGATCAAGCGCAATACCTGTTGGATTTTTGAATTGAGCAGCAGTACCCGTTCCATTAGCAGAACCTGCTACACCGCTACCAGCTATAGTTGTTACAACGCCAGCAGGTGTTATTTTCCGGATGGTATTACCACTATAGTCAGTAACATACATATTACCCGATGCATCCATTACTATACCTGTAGGGCCGCTGAATTGTGCAGCAGTTCCGGTACCATTACCGCTACCTGCAGTTCCCGAACCGGCAAATATGCTTACCTGTCTAGGATCAAAAGTAATGACAGGTGTAAATGGAACATTTATGGTTACGGTTGTTGAAGCAGTTGCGCTACATCCATTATTGGTTGCAGTAACTGAATACACGCCTGCCGCTGCGGTTGTTACAGTTGCTATGGAAGGATTTTGTGATGTTGAAGTAAAACTATTCGGTCCGCTCCATGAATAAGTTGTTCCACCTGAAGAAGTCAGGTTTAATGTATTACCTGCGGTAACCGGACTATTATTTCCAGCCGTAACAACCGGTAACGGATTAACCGTAAGGGTCATTGTTGTTGTGACTGCACACATACCTACAGACGGTGTAAATGTATAAGTAGTTGTTGCTGTATTATTTAATGCTGGCGACCATGAACCGGTTATCCCATTATCAGAAGTGGTTGGTAATGCTGATAAGCTTACGCCTGCGCAAATAGCAGCCACCTGTGTAAAGGTTGGTGTTACAGGTGAATTGATGGTAGAAGAAACCGCTGTTCTGGTTGTAGATACACAACCGGTGGTTGAATTTCTTGCTTCAGCATATACAGTGGTTGCTGTAGATACTACATATGTATTAGAACTGCTTTGTAATAAAGTTCCACCGCTTGAAGCTGAATACCAGTCGATGATGGCACTGGCTGGTGGTGTTGCAGACAATGTGAGATTACCGGCGCCACAGCGTGACTGATCTCCACCGCTGGTTGGAGCATTTGGTGCTGTATTGGGTGTCGCAGCGATTGAGGCAAACGCACTCACACATTGGGTACCTGCACTTCTTACTACATAAGTTCCTGCTGTATTCACTGTAATAGAAGTACCAGTGGCTGTAATAGGACCACCAGATAAAGCCCACTGATAAGAAGTAAATCCTGAAGCAGTTAAAACAGATGTGCCATCACAATTATTAACTACACTAACCGTTGGTGTTGGCGGTAAAGCCGGCACAGTAAAGTTTGCAGTAATTGAACAGCCATTTGCGTCTGTATAGGTAATCACTGCACTTCCACCTGCAACAGCAACACCGGTTACACGACCTGTGTTATCTACAGTAGCGATTGATGTGTTGGATGATGTCCATGGATTACTTGCAGCAGGCGTACCTGAACCTGTAAGTTGTCTTGAGGTAGGTGCGCAGGCAACGAGGGTACCGGTGATAGTTGGTAATGGATTCACCGTTACTGTTATCGGAACTGATGTAGCACTACATCCCTGCGTATTACTTACAGTAACTGTATAGTTGCCTGTAGCATTTGCAGTAATAGATGATGTTGTTGCACCACCCGGAGTCCATGCATATGAATTGAAACTTCCCGGTGCATTGGATGGTATCCAGGTTGCTGCAGCGGTAAGTGTTGAGGTTACATTATTTACACTGGCATCAGTAAGACTAAGGCCAGTAGTTTCATTTAATTTGTAATAAGCTACCAGTCCTGAACTGTTACCTGGTATTTCAGCAAATCGATTGTTCTGTAGTTCTGTTTGTGTTCTGGCAACATTCCAGATACGGAGTTCATCCATGATACCATTGTACAATTCACTGCCCGCATCGCCTATCGATCTTTGGCCGATACGTAATGTGGTACCGGAAGTGTTAAAGCTCTTTGCAGAACTCACATCCAATGCGCCATCAACATATAATTTCAACGTAGTTCCGTCGAAAGTTGCGGCTACATGGTGCCAATTGCCATCGCTGATATTGATATTACCCTGCAGATCATTATTCTCTCCTACATAATATATCCGGCTGTTTACAATGATCAGACCGGAACGCTGGTTTGTAAAAGGCTGTCCCCAGTTGGCTATTACCCCATTGGTTGATGTAGTTGTTTTAACCCAAGCCTCAATGGTACGGCTGGTATTGCCCACAGGCAAAGTGGAGTTATTGCTTTGCGCATATTGTGTTCCGTTCATCTGCATGGCATTTCCAAGAGCAGATACATTCAGGTTTACTGAACCGCCTGCACAGAAAGTAGTTGCTCCAGATGCATAGATAGTTGGTGTTGGAGTATTATTCACCGTAACCGTTGCTGTTGATACACCTCCACACAAATTTGTATATGTGATCGTTGTGGTTCCTGCAGAAACAGGAGTAATCACACCAGAAGCATTGATGGTGGCCACTGATGTGCTGCTACTCGTCCAGGCACCGCCTGCAATAGCGTTAGCCAAAGTAGTAGTGGTTCCCAAACATACCGTAGTTGTTCCTGTAATGGCGGCGTTCGGAGAAGTAAATGCAGCACATGTTCCACTTACCGTTCCTGCCACCCAATTGGATGTTGTGCCCGATAAAGCAAAATTTGTAAGTGTACCATTGTTGCCGTTACCTGTATTATCTGTAAGGGTTGACACACCGGTATTAGCAAAATTGATAGATCCCTGATCGAAATGATATAAAGCAACCAGACCGGTTTGACCCGCGATGCTTAATCCACATCCTTTATTCGCTGTTAATTCAGTCGCACAAACCGCTCGGCTCCAAACCCTCAGTTCATCCATATCACCCGAAAAGTATACGCTTCCGTTTTGATTGGTACAAACACTATAACCAAGTGTAGATACATAGCTGTTGTTAACATTCGCTGTACTGTTTCCTGTTGCATCAACTGCTCCATCAACATAAAGGGTAACTACACCCGATTTTCTTGTCAGGGCAATATGATGCCAGACATTATCATTAATGGTATGTGTTCCGCCTAATCCGAGATATTGTGTACCTGCGCCATCCTGTCCCAATTCTGCACCTACTTTTCCGCCACCAATTTGTATGCTGATGAAATTATCACCACCACAAAATGATCTCTTTGAAAACAAATAAGCTCCACCGGCATAAGTGGTTCTGATATTCATTTCAATGGTAAAATCACCCGCACCTACATTTCCAACTGTATTATTAAGATTAACAACATCATTAACGCCATCAAAATTCAGCGCAGTGGCCGGTGTTAAATAAGTAAATCCTCCAAGAGTAGCTGTTCCGCCCGGTGTGGTAACACTTACATTACCGGTTGCACCTGCTCCAACAGTAGCTGAAACAGAAGTAGCACTGGCAACTGAAAATGAAGTTGCTGGAGTACCGCCAAAACTTACGGCTGATGTTGCAGCCAGATTCGTACCGGTAAGCGTAACTGTTTGACCAGAACCCGCAGATGTTGGCGCAAACGAAGTAAGGGTTGGTGTTATATAATATGCCATCTGATTGGCTTCCAGCGTTTGCCTGTCGGTTGCTGATAAAGCAGATGGGAGTATAATTAATTCAGAAAGATAACCACCATAGGTACTGCCATTATCTACACCAATAGTGCCATTGGCAATATTGGCGGTTAACAGATTAGTTAAAGCACCTGATACAGCTGCTCCACCGTTTCTGGTAGTGGTAACGGATGAACCGCTTCCTGTCCATGTGGCTTCTATCACATAAGGTATATTGGCCGCAACAGGGCCTGCATTCACATAAGAAGCAGAACCAAAGGTTGTGTACAATCCAAATTTGCCTGCACCATCCAATGGTCCAAATCCCGGGCCGAATATACTTGAGCCAGACGACCAGCTGATCAAAGCCTGGTAACCAGACTGTAAAGAAGGTTGTTGTTGTACTGCAGAGAAAGTTCCTTGTGCGTTAATTAATGTTGATGAGAAAGGAACATTTAAAGTGGGCCCGCCGTTAAATAATATGGCAGGTTTTCCATTAAGGGTAGTGATAGAACCACTAAGTACGATAAATGGTTGTGACCCTGCTATGGTCTGTGTTGCATTTCTTCCGTTACCACTTTGATCATAATAGATCGCAACCTGTGCATTACCCGATCCGTAAAAAGTACTGAATGCCATAGTAGTACCCACACTTAATCCGGAAGTTCCGGCAACAGTTATGGTTGCTATACTTGCATTACTGATGGTACCATTTGCATCAAAGGCAATATCTGCCTGCGCATTATCTAGAGACCTGCGCGCATTTAAAGCTGCACCTGTATAATTAGGGCTCAATTTTCTTGTTGAATAAGCTGCTGCAGCACTGATCGCAGCCGGTAATCCGGTATTGGTGATGCCCGAGTTAATGGAAACCTTGGTAGTGGCTTTCGAACTACAGCCTGCTGCATTGGTTGCCGTTACTGTATAGGTGCCGGCACTGGCAACACTCGTTGTTGCAATGGTAGGATTTTGTGCAGTGGAAGTAAATGAATTCGGACCTGTCCAGCTATAGCTGGTACCACCTGATGAAGTAAGGTTAAGTGCAGAACCTGAATTAACAGGGCTGTTGCTTGATGCAGTTGCAACCGGTAATGCATTTACGTTTACCGTTGCAGATGCATTAGCAGAACAGGTATTACCTGCTGTAGTACCTGCTACTGTATAAGTAGTTGTGCTACCCGGGGATACAGTAATGCTATTACTTGTTGCGCCTGTATTCCACAAAACAGAACCGGTACCTCCCGCACTATACGTAACCGTAACGATCGCATAATTATTATTTAACGCTGCATGTTGTATAAATCCAAAACAATTGGTTGCTGCTGTAAGAAAAGTATTGGTAGACCCTACTGTATATCCTGTCGGGTTTGGAAAATTAAGTGATATGGCTTCCCCCCCTCCGGTTATGTTTGTGCAATTACATGACGCAATAGTAGTTGAATAAGTTGGACCAGCCACCCCATCCAAAGAACTTGTATGCGAACCCACCGAACATTCTATACCTACATAAAACTGAACGTTTACATTGGTAACGGTACCGCTACCGATATCTGTCCATGAAAATCCACTATTCCCTGCGGCACAGCCGTTATATCTGTTAGTACCGTTTGCATCACAAGAACTCCCTAGGTTAATCAATTGCGCCAATGGAATTGCATATGTTCTTGTAGAAGATGTATTAAAAGTAGCCGTTAGCGTAACTGGCGAGCCCGCACAAACCGTTGCACTGGTTGGGCTTACCGAGATCGTACACTGCGCAAGGGTCTGGTTAACGGAAAAAAGCCCCATAAAGGCCAGACAGAAAACAGTAATGAATTGCTTAAAGTATATATTCTTCATAAGGTCCGGGTTAGAGTGTTGATTTTGTAAATCCAGTAATACTGTAAATGAGGCTATTCATATCATATGCACCTTTCAGAAAAAGGTCTACCGGTAAACAAAGCAATCGCTCAGTTACAGGTTGTGCGCAGGATCCTTCAATGAGCTTGTTTGGTCCGATATGAAATTGGACACTGCCGTTATTACCGGCATTTGAATAATTACTGGATCCGGAAACAAGATTATCGGCCCAGTTCAACACCAAAGAATCTGCTGAATTATTTTCGATACGCAAAAAGATCTTGTCATTTGCATTACAACCCCCAATACTGTAACTGATCTTAACCTGAAGGGTATCTACTACTGTTTTCCATGTGGAAGATGACTGTGCCCGGGTGTTTACCGATACCAGCAAAAAGAAAGTAAGAAAAAGGATTGGGTAGCAGATCCGGGTAATAGAACCGGATACAATCATTGGCTTGGCAGAATGCATCATAAATTAGTTTTGGTTGTGGTCAGTACGTAGATATTACACCCGAAAATTGTAGTATAAGTTCTACGAAAAATGAAAATAGCCGCTTGACATACGTTTATGAAACAAATTTGATAAGATTGACACTCAGGTAGATTAGAGGCCGTTTTCAGTAGACGTAAAAAATAATCCCGCCTATTTTTTAATACATTGCCTATTTTTAACAATCTTGTAAAGCATTATTTACCAACCTATTAGAATAATTACCCATAGATGAAGTACCGTTGTATCATAATTGAAGACAATATCCTTGAGCGTGACGCGTTAGAGATGAAACTGAACAAAATCGACAGTCTTGTCGTAAAAGCTGTACTGGCAGACGGTATGGAAGCTGTTTCCGTTCTGAAAAATGAGGATATTGATATCGTATTCTCAGATATTGACATGCCTGATTTATCAGGTATAGAATTGCTGAAAAGTCTGAAAAATCCCCCTGTCTTCATTTTTATCTCATCTCATTCCGAACATGCGGCTGAAAGTTTCAATCTGGATGTGATCGATTACATCGTAAAACCCGCTAAAATAGAGCGTTTGATCAAGGCGGTGGATAAAGCGATTGAATACATAAACGCGAAAAGAAAAGTGCAGGCTGAAACACCCGCTAAACCCATAGCCACCCCGCAAGCGGCAACTGATTTTATCAGAACCATCGATGCACACGAATATTTCTTTATCAAAGAGAATAATAACTATAACAAATTGAATGTGGGCGATGTGCTGTTTATAGAAAGTATGGGAGACTTTTCAAAGATCAGTACCACCGGCAACAAATCTCATATGGTATTGATCAGCTTAAAGAACCTGGAAAAACAATTACCCGAAAACCTTTTCATCCGGATACATAAACAATATATCATTAACGTACTGCATATCAAGAATATCAGTGTGTCGGATATCAAACTCAGTAATAACCTGGTGATCCCTGTTAGCATTGCTTATAAACAGGCATTGCAGGATAACCTGATCAATAAGAAAACGTTGACAAGATTTATTGAATGAAATTGTTGGTGACGAGTGAGTAGTCAGTAGTGAGAAGTGAGTAAATTATCCTACAGACTACTCACTACTCACTCTTCACTACTCACGCTTTTGGCAAACGCAGAATAAACAAACTGCCACTCCCCTCTTTGCTTTCCACGAATATTTTTCCTTTCATAAGCAATGCAAAATGTTTACAGAGCATCAGGCCCAATCCTGTTCCTTTTTCTTTATCGGTGCCTGCCATACTTTGCAGAGAGCGAATTGAATCGGCATTGATCTGTTTTAATTTTTCCTCACTTAATCCCATCCCATTGTCTCTGATCTGTAGTTGAACTTGCCCGGTTTCATTTTTAACCGTTATAACGATATGCCCACCGCGTGGTGTAAATTTTACTGCATTACTTAATAGGTTACGTATGATCAGTTCGATCATGTTCTTATCGCCTGTTACTGGTTCATTATGTAACCCCCTATTATCCAATGTGATATTTTTCTTATGCAATGCAGGTTCGATGCCTTTACAAACAGTCTCGATCACCGGAAGCAGATCAACCGTTTCGGTTACCGGCGTAAAGCCCTGCATCTGGCTGGCAGCCCAGTTGAGCAGATTCTCCATCATCGAAGAAGTATGATCCAGGGTACCTTTGATCTGGTCTACATAGCGTATCAATTTATCCTGTGGGATCTGTCCGTCTTCCAAAATGGAACTGAAGGCTACCAGATTATTTACAGGTGTACGCATATCATGACTTACAATACTGAAGATCTTATCCTTTACCTTACCCATTTCTTCCAGTTCTTCTTTCTGCGCAGATACCAGTTTATTTAACCTTGCAGTTTTCTGCATACCCCGGTAAATAAAAAATGCAGCGGAAAAAAGTATAATGGCCAAAAGCCCCAAAAATAAAGTACGTTTTCTTTCTGCACTTAACTCCGATTGCTGTTCATTGATCTTTTGTGCAGCTGTTTTATTTTCCAATTTCCTTTCCAGTTCTTTCTGGTTCAGTTTGGCAGCCTGCAATTTCTGTTCATTCTCCAGCTCTGATTGTTTTTTCAGGTAATTCAGTTTCTGGATCTCTTTTTCACGGTTGGTCAATTCCAGTTGTTTATTGCGCAAGCTAATCTCCTGCTGTTGTCTGATCGCTACCCCTTCCTGCTGTTTGATTTTTCCATCGGCTATCTGCTGGTTAAGTTGATATTCCCTTTCCTTCACACCAAACTCAAACTGCAAAACTTTACGGGTGATCTCTTTTTGTTTTTCCGTATTGGAAATACTATCACGCATCACTATATATTGACGGTAATACAAATAAGCACTGTCATAATGATGCAGGGCTTCCTGTACTTCACTAAGATTTAATAAAGCATCTTTTTGCTGATCCGGCACTTTGATCGTGCGGCTGCCGTTTAGGGCCATCTTGAGGTAGCTGAGACTAGCCGGAAAATTGCTTTGCTTTTTATATACCCTTCCAATATCCAGCATAGCTGTATATGCAAAATTTGGCCGGTTCGCTTTTTGATGAATGAGTAATGAAATCTGGTATTGTTCCAGAGCAGCCGAATAATTACCCTGCATTTCTTCGATCTTACCTGCCAATGAACTGGATTCAGCCCGCACATCTTCATCTTTGGAAATAACAGCAATATTCATGGCTTTGTCTGCATACTGCCGGCAGATCTGGTATTTGCGTGAAGAATCAACACTCATCTGATTCAGATCGGCATCAGTAGCATTTAAATAAGAATTGGCAATTGACATATAGGCTTCCGCCACACCCCTGTTATTGGGGTCACTTGATTTTAGAAAAATAACCAGTGCTTTATTGATAAACTCAACTGCTTTTACATGTTGACCGGCAAATTCCTGGTACACACCTCCCATATTGATATAACAATTGGCCGCATCATCTTCACTACCGATACTGATATAATAATTGGCCGCTTTCTGGTAAAGCGTTAATGCCCTTGGGTAATCGGCTAGCGTGTGGTAAACGGTTCCGTAATTCAGTGAGTACCCTGCAGCATTTTCTTTATCGCCTGCCAATTCAGCTATTTCGATTGCACGGGTATAATTGGCGATCGATTTTTCATATTCCGAACGGCCTTCATAATATAAGGCGATGGCGTTGTATATGACCGGTAGCGGTCTGGTGAATTTTATTTTTTCACCCAATGCTGTTGCCGCTTCTCCAAATTGGAACCGTTCTGTATTCCGTTTCAGCTTGCGGTATTCCTTATAGATATCTATTAACAGGAGAACTTTTGTGGAATCTTCTTTTTGATATGCGTTATTCCGTTTCAGTAAACTATCTAAACGGTTTTGTTGCCCCTGAACAGAATAGCCAAAACCTAATATCATAATAAACCACAATACAACTGTTCTTTTCATAACCTAATCCTTCCTGATGATTTTTTGCCGATCGTTTTCGTTTACAAAATACAATAAGTTTTCTACTCAACGTTTACCCTGTTAGTGCAGCAGGGTAAATGAACCTGCTAAAACAAAGATTATTAATGATTGGTCTTGACGGATACAATATTCGAGTGTTTTCCCCTGCCATTAAACAAAGCTCCTTCTGCAGATATCCTGTAATAATAAAGGGTATTGGGAGCCAGCCCTTTTATAAGATGAGAATAATTTTGAATGGGTAGCTGATGATATCCTTTCACAAATGAATGAAAACCTGGATCGTTGGAAACATCCAGCAGGTATTGATTCACTTCGCCAAAACGGGGTTTTTCCCAGTTCACAACAAATCCCTGATCACTGATACTGGAGGCATCCTTTGCAACCGGGATCACCATAGCATAGCTTTCTGTCCAGTTAGAAAGATCTCCCGGCTCTAATTGAAATCCGATAAGTGTACCGTTATTTCTATGATCGGTCAGATCAAAAAGATTGGTCGCATTTTTATTCTCGCCGGATGAACGGCCAATATTAAAATTGTAATATGCGGTTAATCCTTCTGTTTCGGGTGATAATGTATTGCACATATCTTCTGAAAAGAATGCCGATCTGTCTGTATTAAAGATCCTCACTTCATCCATTGAAAAAGCCATTCGTTCATCAAACCCGAAGTATAAAGCACTTTTTCCATGGCCGATCGGATACCCGGTATAGGTAGATTGCTGGTGCACTCCGTTTACAAACAGACGTACACTGTCTTTAGAAAAGACAGCAGATACAAAATACCAGCGGCCCGAATCCAATGGTTCTTTCTGATAAGCGAATCTTTGTCCTTCTACCGTACCTGTGCCTGAACACATAGTAGCCGTAAAACGAAAAAGACTGTCTACCCCTAACGAATAACTATCATCATAACCGGGCATATCATTTCTTTTCAATATCATTCTGCCAAACCTTGTAGTAAGCGTATGTACGTTCACCCAAAGTTCTAAGGATACCACCGGTGATCGTAAGGAGGTAGCATCCGGTATGATTATTTTATCATCAAAGCCGTCGAAGCTCAAAGCATTTCCGGGTTGTGAGGAAACGGAGATTCCCAGATTGGTGCTGCTGCTGCCATATACATTATAGGCAGTAATATTATACATACTGTTAATGATACTTTCTGTTGGCGTTCCTGTAAAAACACCTTTGATCCTGTCAAACTGTAAACCCGCCGGTAATAATTCCGGGCTGATCGAATACCCTTTTAATTCAACGATCCTGATCTTGTTATTAAGTGCATCAGCAACAAACAGATCACCCACTTCATCTACTGCCAATCCATTAGGGAAATAAAAACCCGCAAGTAATCCATAGGTATGATCCTGAGAACCAGGTGCTCCGCTACCGGATAGTGTTGATACCGCTCCCGATGATGAGATCTTCCTGATCTTTTGATTGGCTACATCACCCACAAATACATTACCCGCTTTATCTACAGCAATACCACGTGGATTATTGAAACTTGCCATGGCACCGATCACATTATCGGAAGAACCTGCCGCACCGCTGCCAGCTCATGTTGACACAACACCTGCTGATGTGATCTTCCTGATCTTATGATTGAGTTGATCAGCTACATACAGGTTTCCATTTCTATCGATCACAATCCCATTGGGTTGATTGAATGTTGCCAGTTCTCCGGTTCTGCTGTCGAAAGATCCGGTGTAGCCGCTGCCGGCAAACGTACTTACTGATCCACCGGGTGTTATTTTTCTGATCCGGTTATTCCCCTCATCCACCACAAATACATTACCCGTTTCATCTACCGCAAGATCCACCGGAAAATGAAAAGATGCGTGCAAGCCATTGGAATTATCTGTAAATGCAGCCTGTCCATTTCCTGCATACGTAGTTACAGCACCTCCCGGACTGATCTTACGTATCACGTGATTGAAAACATCTGCTACATACACATTCCCGTTCTTATCCACTGCAATTCCCGAAGGCCCATTAAAGCTTGCCTTTGTTCCAGACTGATTATTTTCTGCACCGGTTTTACCACTGCCGGCCAATGTTGTTACGATCCCATCAGGGGATATTTTCCGGATCCGGTTATTCAGTTCATCTGATACATAGAGATATCCGTAATTATCTACTGCTAATTTAGAAGGGCGGTTAAACTTTGCTTTTCGTGCGGCACCATCCAGAAAACCGGCCAAATCACTTCCTGCAAAAGTTTGCGTATTACTGTAAAGGGTATGTGATACTTCTCCGCCCCTGTTAACAGGCACCAACGGAATGATTGCGGAGTCTTTGGTAAAGATCTTATAGGTACCATAACTGATCACCGGGGCCTGTGCAAAAACAGATGTTGAGCCTGTTGACAGAACAGACACATAAAAGACCATTAACCGAAATATCCATTCTGAACAACACTTCATAGTTCCTGAAATAATTTTATGCTTTAGGCAAAGCCAATTCAAAACGGCATCCGGGTCCGTTTGGATTTGGCTCAACACTGATCGTTCCGTTCATTAAGCGGCAAAATGTTTTACAAAGTAATAAGCCCAAACCTGTACCCTTCTCCTTAGCTGTACCCAAAGTGGTTTCTGCCTGCTCAAGGGCTTCTGCGTTAAAACGGTTCATTTTTTCAACCGGCATACCCACACCCGAATCGGTAACAGAGATAATTATATCCTTACCGGATAAAAGTGCCGCCACTCTGATGGTTCCGTTTGCTGCGGTATATTTTAAAGCATTACTGATCAGGTTACGGATCACCAGCTCCAGCATATTTGCATCGGCCATAACCAGCGTACCTATCGCAATACCGTTTGTGAACAATATTTTTTTATTATTAGCCCGGTCTGAAAATGACTCCCGTAAATTTTCTGTAACAACCCCGGCATCTACTTTGGTGATCACCGTTTTAAAACCCTGCATCTGGCTGGCTGCCCAGTTGAGCAGGTTATTCATTAAAGAAGAAGTATGGTTTAGGGTAATATTGATCTGATCAAGATACATTTCCAGTTTTTCCGGTGTGATATAACCGGCTTTGATCAGTTCTGTAAAAGAGAGAAGGGTATTTACAGGTGAACGCATATCATGACTCACCACACCAAGGATGGTATCTTTTACCATTCCCATCTGTTCCAATTCATTTCTCTGTTGGGAGATCACAGCATTGAGCCGTTTGGTTCTGCGCTGGCTATAATACACAATTATGGCAAAGGATGCCACTACGAAAAATCCTATCAGTAACACAAGGTTCCATTTACGGTTATTACTGATCTCTATCTGTTGCGCATTGATCTGTTTATCTTTTTGAACCTGCAATACCCTTGCTTCCAGTTGATTTTTTTGTAAGATCTGTGCCTGGGTCTTACGATCCTGTTCCAGCTCATTCTGCTTTTTCTGCACACGTAATTGCAGTAGCTGTTTTTCTTTTTCGGCCAGTTCAGCTTTTTGTTTTTCGAGAAGGATCTTTTGCTGCTCCTGCCGGTTAAATTCAAGCTGTTGTTGCCTCCCCTGCAATAATTGCTGCTGTAGCTGAATCTTGGTATCGTTAACAGAACTATTTGAAGAAGTTGAAAAGCGTTTTTGAGGAAGGGTATCTGGTTTGATTCGTTGTCCACATACATGGCCAAAGCAAACCAACAGCATAACAAACAGGATACCCGGAATTTTCATAGATAATATTCTCTAATGCATTGGCGTTGAAAGCAATAGGTGATGAAAATACGATAGAAGCGGGAATTATCGGAGGAATTTTTTTACATCCGTTAGCATATTCAGAAACCCATTTTTGCTGAATCGGATCAGTAAATTATCCGAAAGGCCTGTTGATGGCAGTACTGGTTTTTGAAAACCATTTCGGGCCCTCTGCTGTCATGTAAGCACAATCTTCGAGCCTTACACCAAATTCACCGGGTATGGATATAGTAGGTTCTATACTGAAGCACATACCCGGTTCTAATAACTGCCGGTTGCCTTTTACCATATTACCCCATTCATGGCCATCCATGCCAATGCCATGACCGGTTCTGTGAGGCAACCCTGGTAATTGATAGCCCGGCCCAAAACCCGCATCCGTAATCACTTTGCGGGCAGCGGCATCTACAAGCTCACAGGCCATTCCGTTTTTGGCTGCTGCAAAACCGGCTGCCTGTGCTTTTTGTTCAAGGTTCCATACATCCAGCTGACGTTGGGTGGGTTCTGCACCAAATACAAGGGTTCGGGTAATATCAGAAGTGTATCTTTCTACGGAGCAACCACAATCCATCAGAACAATATCTCCTTTTTTAAGGGTTCTTGGTTTTTTACTCCCATGCGGTACAGAAGAAGATTCTCCAAAAAGAACCAATGCATCCCCATTATTTCCCCCCAGTTTATCATGTGCTTCTGCAATGATAGCTGCGAGTTCTGATTGCGACATACCTTCCTTCAAACTGCTGATCCCTGCCTTGATGGCTGCCACAGTAATATCACTGGCTTTCTGTAACAATGCAATCTCTGCCGGAGATTTGATCATGCGGCAGGGCATCGTAACCGGATCGCCACTTACATAATCAAGATGTGTTGCTTCTTTCCGGATACCATCCAATATAAAAAAACGAAGCCTTTCCTCAATAGCGATCATACCGGATTCAATACCTGCTTTTTTAAAAGAAGTGGCGATTAACGCATACGGACTCTCATCTTCCTGCCATGCATAAACCTCTTTGCCTATTGTGATCGATTCACGCAAACGCGACTCCTCAAAACCGGGACACACATAAAATACTTCTCCTTTCGCAGGAATAACGGCCACCATGGTTCGTTCACTGGGCCACCAGCTGATACCTGTAAAATAAAGAAGAGAAGTTCCTGCATCCAGCACCAAAGCCTGCAGTTTCTGTTCCGTCAATAAACGTTGTGCTTTGGCAATCCGCTGCTTTCTTTCTTCAACGGTGATGGGCACCACATCTTTGGTAATGGATGAAAGTGAATCCAAAGCTGAAGAACTGTTTACTTTCTCAGATCCCGTTTTACAGGATTGCAATCCACCAATCACAGCCGTTCCTGCAGTGAGTGCAGACAACTGAATAAAATCCCTTCTTTTCAGATGCATACTATCTGTTTAATTAGTAATGGTTATGATTGAAAGTTAAGAAAATAAAAGACTATTTTGTTTATTCAATACACGCTTTGTATTCTAATTTGTAGATTCATATTTAACCTTACCCAACTGCTATGGCTTCAAAAGGGTTACAAAAAACGATTGGTCTCTGGTCTGCAACATCTATTGTAATTGGCAGCGTGATCGGCAGTAGTATTTTTATGAAGCCCGCTACTATGGCGGCACAGCTGGGGTCCCCTTATCTGATCATTCTGGTGTGGGTGGTGGCAGGTTTGATCAGCATGTTTGGTGCAATGGCTTTTGCAGAACTGGGAACGATGTTTCCCGAAACCGGCGGCCAATATGTATACCTCCGTTATGCTTTTGGCGATCTGGTGGGTTATCTGTACGGTTGGTCGAGCATGGCTGTGATCAATACTGCTGCGATCGCTTCTATTGCGTTTGTTTCAGCTTCTTATGCCGGATATTTTATACCACTCCCCCAATTCAGTACCGCGATGGAACATTCCATCGTTTTGCATATTCCTATGATCGGCGATATTATGCCTTTACAGAATTTTGGTGTAAAAGCATTAGCCATTATGGTGATCATGGGTTTGAGTATAGTGAATTATATCAGTGTAAAATCCGGTAACCGTGTACAGTTGATCGCTACCCTTTTTAAAGTAGTTGCCATTGTGCTGCTCATTGCAGGTATTTTCGTTTCCGGTAAAGGGCATGTAGCAAATTTTATTACCAATTCCAAAGATTTTCATTTGAGCAACTGGACCTTATTGGCTGGTTTTATGGCCGCAACTACCGGTGCTTTTGCCGCATATGATGGGTGGAATAACCTGAACATGGTAGCCGGCGAGATCAAAGACCCTTCTAAAAATATTACACGTAGCCTGATCATGGGATTATGGGCATGTATCGCTGTTTACGTATTGATCACCCTGTCTTATATGTATGTGTTACCTATTGACACGATTGCGAGATCTCCATTGGTGGCGAGTGAAGCTACTGCGGCAGTGATGGGCAATATTGGCGGAACGGTTATCGCGGTACTGATTATTATTTCCTGCCTGGGTGCAACCAGTGTAAACCTGCTGGCCAATGCCAGAGTTATTTTTGCCATGTCTGAATCGAAAATGTTTTTTGATTCCTGGGGGAAAGTACATCCAAAATTCAATACACCCGGCAATGCTGTACTGTTATTGGGTATATGGAGCAGTGTACTTGTGATCAGCGGCTCGTTTGATATACTGGCCGATATGTTCATTTTTATGAGCTGGGTATTTTACGGTCTGGTAGTGATCGGTGTTTTTATTATGCGGAAGAAATTACCCGATGCAGAACGCCCTTACAAAGCATGGGGCTATCCATTGATCCCGCTCATTTTTGTATTATTTACAGCGGTATACATCGGCACTACTTTGTATAATGATATTACCAATTACCTGAATGGCAGCTCTCCCATTATCAATTCTGTATTTGGATTATTATTAACGGTGATAGGTATACCGTTGTATTATTATTTTAAAAGGAAAAAAGATCCCTCCAGAGAAAATAAGTAGGGCTGCTCCTAAACCGTGCCTTTGTGAGAACTAATTGGCTCACAAAGGCACAAAGGCACGGTTTGGTTACTCTATGCGTAAAAAACTACAGTCTGCACAATCTTTCGATCAGGCTTTTCATGGATGGAAATAACTCAACCAGTTCCGCAGCTTTTGCCAATTCAAAATCTGCAAAATCAAAACCGGGTGCAACCGTGCATCCTACAAAAGAGAACGCACCACCTTTGGCTGTTTCAGATGCGAACCAGCTGCCGGCAGGTACCATGGCCTGGAAAGTTTCACCGTTGGTAAGATCATTACCCAGTTTTAGTAACTCGTATTGGCCGTTTGGATGGATCACATGAACATGCAGTGTTTGTCCGGCATAAAAATGCCAGCACTCATCACTTTGGATCCGGTGAAAGGCAGAAAAATTGCCTTGCTCCAGTAAAAAATATATAGCAGTAGAAAATTGCCTGTTGCCTGTAAACCTTTGTGGCAAAGCATTGTGTTCTATCTGTTCATTTGAACGATAGGTCTCTTTATAAAAACCTCCTTCGGGATGTGGAAGTAATTGAAATTTTTCTACAAGTTCTACTACAGTATGTTGCATGTACTTAGCCGGTTTGGCACCAATATCTCTTCGCTGTGAAACTCCTTTCCTTTGTGCCCTCTGTGTTGAAAATTATTTTTTAGGTTTACGTTTGATGGGCTTACCATATTTCTTTTTCATCTGGTCTTTCCTGCTCACCTTGGCATTCACTTTTAATTTCTTGGCCGATTTTTTATGAAAATCAATTTCACTATACACTTTCTTCGGAAGCTTTACCCTGTCGGTCTTCATAAAGATCTTGGGTTTCTCCTCTTCCGTTAACACATCCGATATCACCAACCCTTCCGGTAAAGGAACGATCGGGATCTTGTATTGCATCAATTCCTCAATTGCAGCCTGTTGCTTAATTTCTCTTGGTGTGATAAATGTTATTGAGATCCCCTTCTGATCTGCCCTGCCGGTTCTTCCAATACGATGGATATACGTTTCAGGCATAGCCGGTGTATCAAAATTAATTACATGCGATACTTCCGCCACATCAATCCCCCTCGCCACAATATCCGTTGCGATCAGAAAACGATAGGTACCATCCTTAAAACTATTCACCGCATTAAAACGGAAATTCTGTGCTTTATTGGAATGGATCACCCCTACTGCTCCGGGGAATGCGGGTTCTATCTGTTCAAATAATTGATCGGCAAGTTGTTTGGTGCCGGCAAAGATCAATACCTTATTCATGGAAGCATCACTATTCAGCAATAATTCCAGCAGGTTTACCTTGGTATAAAAATTTGGCACTTCATAGGCCGACTGGTTAATGTTTTCCAGTGGTGTTCCTGTAGGTGCCGCTTCAATTTTTTCAGGGTTTTTAAAATAATCCTGTATCAACTTCTCCACATCATCCGTAATGGTGGCAGAGAATAAAAGATTCTGTCTTCTCTCCGGAAGCAGGTCCAGTATATTTTTGATCTGTGTACGAAAACCCAGATTCAGCATTTCATCCATCTCATCTATCACCAGTCTTTTTACTGCTTTCATATTGATGGAACCATCGAGCGCAATATCCAATAGCCTACCGGGTGTTGCGACCAAAATATCTGAGCCGGTCTCTACCCTTTGCTTTTGTGTATTGATATTGGTTCCACCATAAACGCCATCCACCTGCAAGGTCATGTAAGTGGTCAGTTTTTTTACGGCTTCCATTACCTGTATCACCAACTCACGGGTTGGTACCAGTATCAGCATCTGCACTTCTCTTTTTTTCGAGAATTTCATCTGTCTGAGAGAAGGCAGCAAATAAGCAAAGGTTTTACCCGTACCGGTCTGTGCGATCCCACAAACATCCCTGCCCGACATGATCACGGAAAATGCTTTGCTCTGGATGGGGGTGGTTTGGGTTAAACCCATGTCCTGCAAGGCATTGAGTAAGGGGGTATTCAGGTTTAGTTCGTCAAAACGCATGATCTTATTTGGGTAATTGAGCTGCAAAGGTAATGCCTATGGGCGATGATAGGAGAAATAGCGCATTACGGACCCTAAACCGCGCCTTTGCGCCCTTGCGTGATAAAAAAGGCTCGCAGAGGCGCAAAGGCGCGGTTGGGTTCACTAATGTGGCAGTTTACTTCATCATCCATGACTCTAATGCTCAACACCTTTACAGATAGTGCTATATTTAACCCCTCAAAAATCCCCATATGAAACAAAAGCTGCTTGTATTGTTTTCGTGCTTATGCATGATCCTCTTTTTTAGTTTTAAATATATAAACACACCACACACAGCAACAGCAAGCAGTATCATTACCGGTGCTGATCAAACAGAAAGATATCTTCCATTATTAAAAGGTAAACGGGTGGCTTTACTGGCTAACCAGACAACCATTATCGGCAAAACACATCTGGTGGATAGTTTACAGAAACTGGGGATCAATATTGTAAAAGTGTTCGGACCGGAACATGGGTTTCGCGGAAAAGCAAGCGCGGGTGATAAAGTATCCGATGAGATAGACAAAGCTACCGGCATTCCTATCATCTCATTATACGGTGCTAAATCAAAAGCCACAAAAGAAGATCTGGCAGATGTAGATATCCTGATCTACGACCTGCAGGATGTGGGTTGCCGTTTCTATACCAATATCAATGCATTGGCCAGATTGATGGAATCCTGCGCAGAGAGCAATAAAGAATTACTGGTACTCGACAGACCTAATCCCAATGGTTATTTAATTGACGGGCCGGTATTGGATATGGCCTTCAAATCAGGAATTGGTATGTTTCCGATTCCTATTTCTTATGGAATGACTGCCGGTGAATTTGCACAAATGCTGAATGGAGAAGGCTGGTTGGCGAATAAAGAAAAATGTAAGATCACAGTGATCCCTGTTGCCAATTACGATCATGATATGGAGTACACACTTCCGGTATCCCCCTCTCCTAATTTAAATACAAAACAAGCCATTCTGCTTTACCCTTCTACCTGTTTGTTTGAAGGAATATATCTGAACCATGGACGTGGAACATATTTTCCATTTACAGTGATGGGTAGTCCGGAATTAAAAGGGAAATACAATTTTTCTTATACGCCTACCGGTATCAAAGGCATGGCCGAAACACCTCTGTTTATGGACCAGGTTTGTTACGGAATCGATCTGCGCAATTACAATACCGATCTTCTCCGTAAAAGCAAACAGATCAATATCTCCTGGATCATAGAATTGTATAATGCCTTTCCACACAAAGAAAAATTCTTCGACTTTACCTTGAGTAAGGAAATGGGCAGCATCGATAAACTATCCGGACAAAACGCTTTCAAATACCAGGTTATGACCGGCATGCCCGAAGCCGAGATCCGCAAAACATGGGAGCCGGGGTTGAATAAGTTTAAGGAGATGAGGAAGAAATATTTATTGTATCCGTAAATATTAAAAAATCTAATCTTAAAAATCTACTCACTCAATTTATCAGTGAGATGATGTTTGATCTCCTGTAAATCCTTCCTGCTATACGTAAGTTTTGTGATCGTTACAAACAATACAGGCACAATAAAGATGGCCAGTAAAGTGGCACCTAACATTCCGCCCAATACGGTCCAGCCAATGGTACTTCTTGCCACACCACCTGCACCGGTGGCAAATGCCAAGGGCAATACACCTAGTATAAATGCCATAGATGTCATAATGATCGGGCGCAAACGGAGTTTAACCGCAGCAATGGTTGCTGGTATGATCTCAATACCGCTATCCACCCTTTCCTTCGCAAACTCAACGATCAGGATCGCATTTTTAGCGGCCAGACCGATCAGTGTAACCAGGCCGATCTGCGCATATACGTTATTGGTTAATTGCGGTAATAAGGTCAAAGTAAGGATCGCGCCAAAAGCTCCGGTAGGTACCGCTAACAAAACAGAAAAAGGTACCGACCAGCTTTCATATAATGCAGCAAGAAAGAGAAATACAAAGATGATAGAGAGCGAGAAAATATAAATGGTACTTGAGCCCGCATTGATCTCCTGCAGACTTAAGCCTGAGAATTCATAACTGTAACCTGCCGGCAATACCTTATCGGCCACTTCACGTAATGCCTGAATGGCTTGTCCGCTACTATACCCTTCTTTCGGGTTACCGTTGATCTCAGCTGTTCTGAAAAGATTATAATGAGAGATCAATGGCGCACTCTCTATTGGCGTTGCCGTAATAACCGTACTTAAAGGCATCAGCGTACCTGCCTGGTTTCGCACATAATATTGATCCAGCTTACTGATATCCGAACGGAACATGGTATCTGCCTGGGCTACTACCCTGAAATTTCTTCCATAGATAGTAAAGTCGTTGATATAACGGCT
>CANGOX010000020.1 GCA_947455605.1 Chitinophagaceae bacterium | reverse complement strand
CTAAACTCACACTTACATCTCGGGCCTTTCACAATAATTTATTGGGGCAATATGAAAAATTTATAACGGAATATTTCGGGTATGATAAAGTATTGCCCATGAATACAGGTGTGGAAGGTGGAGAAACGGCCATTAAACTGGCCAGACGTTGGGCCTATACAAAAAAGGGTGTGGCAGAGAACCAGGCAAAGATCGTTTTTGCAGAAGGTAATTTCTGGGGTAGAACACTGGCCGCCATTTCATCTTCTACCGACCCCAGCAGTTACAAAGGTTTTGGACCGTATATGCCCGGATTTGCGCTGGTTCCTTATAATGATCTGATTGCATTAGAGAAATCATTACAGGATTGTAATGTTGCTGCATTTATGGTAGAACCTATCCAAGGAGAAGCAGGCGTAGTAATACCGGATGAAGGATATTTGACAGGTGTTCGGGATCTGTGTACGAAATACAATGTATTATTTATCGCAGATGAAATACAAACAGGATTGGCGCGCACCGGAAAAATGCTGGCCTGCGATCACGAAAATGTGCGCCCGGATATTTTGATACTGGGTAAAGCATTGAGTGGTGGGGTATTGCCTGTATCTGCTGTATTAGCCGATGATATAGTGATGATGAATATCAAACCCGGCGAACACGGATCTACCTATGGCGGCAATCCATTGGCCTGTGCCGTAGCGATCACAGCATTAACGGTTTTGAAAGAAGAGATGATGGCAGAAAATGCAGAAGCGATGGGACAATTATTGAGATCAGAACTGGCAAAGCTCTCCTCTCCTTTTATCACCACCATACGCGGTAAGGGATTATTGAATGCGATCGTGATCAAACATGCCAACCCCGATGCATCATGGGATCTTTGTCTGGCACTCAAAGAAAACGGATTACTGGCCAAACCCACCCATGGAGACAAGATCCGCTTTGCGCCACCGCTCCTGATCAATAAAGAACAGATATTGGAATGCGTTTCTATTATCGATAAGGCCTTACAAACACTCGCGTAAACAAACCGCGCCTCTGCGTGCAACTATTCTCGCAAAGGCGCAGTTTGTATAGTTAAGACCGGAACATTTGTTTGTAAAAGTATACTAGGCTTTCACCTGCAGTTTGGGAAGCAGGGTCATGATCTGCATAATGATGGCCAATCCCAGCAATACAAATAACGCAGGTTGTTTTTCAGGACACTCGCCCATTAAGCAGGAAGACAATAATAAATAATTACGGAAGGCCCAGGCAAGGTTTAATGCTCCTAAAAAAACATTGGTACGCTTTGACCAGATGGCCGGTACGGCAAACATAGCGAGCATGATTATACTCAAAGAAAAATTGAATAGTCCGGGTTTACCAAAATCTGTACCCGGTGCCTGAAAACCGGTAACGGTGATCTGATGACTGGGGATATAACTCCAGGGTAAAAAACAAATCGCCAGTAAACCCATGGCGGCTATGATTCCGATTGTTTGTGAGTGTTTCATGTAAGTGTAAGCTTCAGGCGCAAACCTATGACATTTTATAGAAAGGGACTAAGCTGCTGCACAGGGTTTGCAGTATACCAATCAATACTGAGGAATCTTTACTAAAAATTCTGCACCCTTACCAGGCTGCGAAGTGATCACTAAAGACCCATTCATCGCAACCAGCAGGTGTTTCACCAGCGATAAACCAAAACCATAACCCTGTTCGCCTTCTGTTCCTTCGGTAGAAGAAACAGTACCGTTTTGGATACGTTGGATAGCTTCTTCCGTTAACCCTATTCCGGAATCTTTGACTGAGATCTGTAGTTTTTTTCCGTCCCTGCCAAGGTTCAGGCTTAGATCAACCGTTACTTTTCCGTTCTCGGGGGTGAATTTGATGGCATTGGAAATAAGGTTACCAGCTATCTGTAATACTTTGTTCTTAGAGAAAGGGATCTCTCCATTACGATCAATGATGTTCACTAAAAAATGTATATCCTTGGGTTTTGCCTGTGCTGTATATAATTTTTCAATTTTATCCTTTAAAAGTAACAGGTTAAATTCGTTTGCATTGGCATTCACTTCCTTAAGTTCCGGACCAACGGTTTGTTTACCGGTGGTTAATATTTCATCGGCAAGTTCGAGCAAGGAATTACCGCTTTTCTGAATCAGGTTAATGAATTCCAAAACCTGTTCCATTTTATTACTGTCACCCTGGTCTGTAATGATCTGTGCCAGGCTGATGATCCCACCCAATGGACCTCTTATATCATGTGCCACTTTGCGCTGTGTCTCTTTCGCTTCTTTTACGGTACTCTGCAGCTGCTGAATCACTTTTATAGCCGTTAACCGGTTTACGATCTCGTTGGCGATGATCTTTAATAATTCAACTTTTTCGGGAGAGATCTCCTTCCCTACCTGGTCGAGCATACATAGGGCACCCAGGTTATATCCATCCTGGGTTTGTAATGGGATGCCAAAATAGTAAGTAACCTTAGGTGCACCTGTTACATAAAACTTGTTTTTGAAACGGTCGTCAGCAGTGAGATCGGGTACTTCAAAACTTTCTTCGGAAACAATGGTGTACTGACAAACAGAATCTTCTCTTTTCATCTGTTCAATATCCAACCCGTAACGGGCAACTGTCCATTGTGTGAAGGAATCAATGAGGTTCACCAATGATATAGAAGTACCGGCAACTTTAGCTGCCAGTTTGGTAAGGTCTTTTAGCGTTTCCTGTATTTCAGAATAATCAAGATCCAGCTCCGAAAGCCTGATAATCCGATCCATCTCATTTGCAGGAACAGGGGGGGGTAATTTCCATAGGTTCAATACTATTCTTGTTCACTGGGAGTATAACAAAGATACACCCGGTGAACTAATTGCAAAAAACTTATCGACAGACCAATTATTGCAGCTTTATCAGTTGCACCACAGTATGTTGTGATCCCTGTATCATTTCTGCATAATAAATACCTGTTCGATAACTGCCCCCAACCTGTTGTGAAGTATTGGCAGCCAGTTTTGATCTGGTTTCAACCAGCCTGCCCGTTGCATCGGTAATTTTCAAGGTAATAGGTGTATCCCATTTGCTTTGCAGGCTCAGCATAAAATGCGTATTGCTGGGATTGGGTGCCACTGAGATCCTGATCTCATCGGCAGGCGCATCATTTCCTGCCACTGTTTTACTAGCAGTTGATATATCTGCACCTACCACATTATTCTTCTTCGCAAATGCATTTCCCCCACTAACAGTTACGTTTACTTTTTGGAGGTCGGTTGATGTATTGCCGTTATTATCTGTAACAGTCCAGTTGATACGGGTAGTTCCTACCGGATAAAAAGCAGGCGCATTATTACCCACCGATTTCACACCGCAATTATCAGCCGTTACAGGCAAACCGAGATTGAGATTGGTAATGGTTCCTGTTAAACTGCTTACCGTTACATTAAGATCTGCAGGTGCAATAATAGAAGGTTTCTGGGTATCGTTCACCTTAACTGTAAATGTTTTTGTGGCCATGTTACCGCTTACATCTTTAGCTGTTACAGTTACAACGGTTGTACCCGAGGGGAACAGAGAACCGGAAGGAATGCTGTAAGTAATCGTAACGGGACTTCCACAAATATCAGTTGCAGTTGCTGCACTATATCTGACCACAGCACCACATTTGTTCACATCATTGTTTACGCTGATACTGGCAGGAACCGATAGGCCTGGTGCTGTCTTATCTGCAACTGTAATTACTTGTTTGGCAGTAGCGGTATTACCGGCTATGTCTTTTGCAACCCAGGTACGGGTGATGGTATAATTATAACGGCTGGCGAGGCTGTTATTGGTAGATTGCGTACTAACCTGACTAAAAGTTACTGCAGGTGCTGCATCACAATTATCGGTAACCACCGGACTGATCAGTGAAGGGATTGCATTACAGGATACCGTTACATTGGCCGGCACTGTTGTAAATACAGGAGCTTCCGCATCCTGAACCAGGATGGTTTGTGTGAGGGTGCTTGTATTTCCATTTACATCTGTAGCCACCCAGGTTACCAAAGTATTGCCAGTGGGAAGCAATGCAGGTGCATTATGGGTTATCGATGCCACACCACAATTATCTGTTACAGAAGGAGCAACCAATGACTGGCTGCCAGCTCCACATTTTCCAGTTGAGTTTTTGATTATACTATTAGCAACTGCTGTGATCACCGGTTTTTCGTTATCGGTAACCGTTACTGATTGAACCGCAGTGCTGGTATATCCAATTTTATCAGTGGCAGTCCATGTAACCAGGGTAATTCCTGTAGGAAAAAAAGCAGGTGCATCATTGGTTACGGTAACTACTCCGCAATTATCAGATGCTTCAGCATAGCCCAGATTTACAACAGCGCCGTTCTTCCCTGCATCTGTAAAAGCATTTACATTGGCAATTTTGATGGTTGGCTTTTCGTTATCAATTACAGTGATCAATTGGGTAGAAGTATCTGAATTACCAAAAGCATCGGTTGCTGTCCAAACGATAAGTGTTGAACCCACCGGAAAAAAGGAAGGTGCATCATTAGTTAGGGTAACCGGCAATCCACTGTTATCATCTGCATAAGGTAAAAAGAGATCAACCACGGCTCCGCATTTACCCGGATCATTTACCACACCAATCTCGCCCATTCGAAATATATAAGGTTTTTGATTATCCGTAACGATCACATTTTGTGTTACAGAAACAGCATTGCCATTATTATTGGTAACTGTCCATAGAACTTTTGTTGAACCTATTGGAAATGCCGCCGGTGCATTATTGGTAACGGTATACGAGGTGCCATTATCCGCAAATACGGTTGGATTACCTAAAACAACAGCAGTGGCAGTATTAGACCATGGATCCGTATTGATTGAAAGATCTGCAGGCGCAATGATCATCAGGGATATTGTATTGGCAATCTGCACACCGGTGATACGCGGATGAACGGATACCGTAGTAAGCAATGATTTGTTGGCAAAAGACGAATAAGTAATCAGGAGAGATAAGAGAATACATACAAAGGAACAGAATGTCCGGGGGAGAACTCTTTTCATGGGATTGGATTTTAATTTATCAATCAATATTTCCGTCAACCAGACTATACTTTGTCCGTTTGGCCGTTAATAATCAAGACCTATTTCATCCGGTAAAATCCACAGCTTGTTCACAATTATCAATGCCGGATCTTTGGTAAAAAGCGTTGGTCAAAAACACAAATTCCATCTAATCCACAGTATTTCAACAACTTTTCAGATAATAATAATACAACATATAATTACAATTTTCAAAAAAATAACATATTAAAACCTGATCACATGTATTAAGAATAGAATATAATAAGACGGTATCTGTTCATGGAGAGTTATAGGTCAAAAAAAAAGCCACTCATTATGAGTGGCTTTTTTGGGGGGGGCAACATGTGATTATTTGACTTTCATCAGCTGAACCACTTTACGTTGTGTACCCTGTATCATTTCTGCATAATAGGTACCACTTACATAGTTAGCCCCAATCTGTATAGTGCTGTTTGAGCCGATTTTTGATTTGGCATCCACTACCCTTCCGCTGGCATCCATCACACGCATATTCACCGGTGTTTCGTATTTACTTTCGAATTTCAGTGTGAAGTAAGTTGTGCTTGGGTTAGGCATTACGGTTACTTTCAGTTCTTCTTCTGAAGTAGCAGTAGTAACCGTTGTTTCTTTGGTAGCGGCAGCATTGGTAGACTGTTGAACACTGTTGCTGCTTACTGTTACTGGAGCAGCGCTGCAATCGAAGGTATTCCAGGTTACATTCTTACCATATCCTACTACCTGATCTGCAATATAGAAACCGGTCATGTACAATGTGCTGTTACCCTGGCCATAGTATCTGTCGTCATCATCATCACGATCGCAATCACCAAAACCACCACCATAATCACCATATCTGTAACCGCCGGTAACCTTCAGGATACCTTTTGGCACATATACGTTCGCGTTGATCCTGGTATCACCACCGGTTACGGTAAACTTCTCAGTATCAGGAGAAGCATCACCCAGGTAGAAAGTAACATTGTTGTTATCAGGATTGATAAAACAGTTACTGCTTACCGTTACATTGGTACTGATCAGCACTTTCGTATCTCTGGAGAATCTTACATAAGTATAACCGTAACGAGGTCCTTTATTGATCTTTAATTTATCAATATTAACCGTAGCTGCTGTAAAAGTTACCTGTGCACCCTGCTCAACAGTAATTGAACCGAATACGTTACCATTCAGAACAGTAGTAGATCCTTTTTTCAGGGTTAGGTTTTTATAGTTACCATTTAATGTGATAGTAACACCTGGATTCACATTGTAGTTAGGATTACCTGCTGCGTTCGCAGTATTATAGTACATGGTTGGCAAAGTGATACCGGTAGCTGCACTCCAGATCGGATTAGCAATATTGATACCCCAACCCCATGCTCCGATATTTGCTGCTTTTACAAATGATCCCTGTGAAGTGATATTTGTATAACTGCTAAGGCCAATATAACCCCATGGTGATGTTACGCCTATTCCACCGCTTCCCACTGTGTTATTGCTTCCCAGCTGAATTTGTGTAAATCCTAGGATAGCATAATTGCTGATCGTATTTTGTTTCTGATAATTATAAGTAGTAGCCGCACTAGAACAACCATTGCTTGTTACGAACAACTGATATACACCATCAACATCTCCTAAACCCAGGCTTAATTGCGCATTGTTAGTAATACTTCCGGTTGGGCTTACCCATTTATATGCAGCATTTACTGCGGCTGAAGAACCGGTAAGCGCCAGTTTATTACAGAAAGCATCTGCATTGCTTACAATAATGGTACCGGCAGGTGTAGTACCTACCGTTACTGTAGTACTTGAAGAAGTTGAATTGATGCCATCGGTAACTGTCCAGTTAATAACTGAAGTTCCGGTATTGAATGTTCCGCTTGCATTACTTCCCGATCCGCTTCTGGTTGTAGCACCACTGATGGTATAGGTTACCGTAGCTGCGCAGTTATCGGTAGCTACTAAAGCAGGAATGTTATAAGTACCTGCAGCGCCGCAGAATGACTGGTTAGGAACTGATGTAACGATAGAAGGAGCTGTGTTATCTACAACGGTTACTACCGCTGTTTGAGTGCTTACATTACCCGCAGCATCTGTAACATTCAGTGTAACGGTATTGGCACCTTTATTGGCACATCCGAAGCTGAGAGAAGAAACTGTTGTGGTTGCGTTAACCGATACAGTGATCTGGTAAGTAGCCTGAACGTATAAACGTTTGTAGGTTCCTACACAAGGATCACCAAATACTGTGTTAGTGGCTGGTATGGTAACACTGTTTTTACCGAGTGCATATCCTTCAACTACTGTTTTGCTGGTGGTTGCATTACAAGCTCCCAGTACAAAACTGCCACAGGTTCCTGTTGGTGTACCATAGCTGGCAAAATTAATTGAAGTGATCACGCCACCGGCAGGTGCAGTCAATACCAGGTTTCCATTCTCATCAGCTGTACCGCAAATAGTTCCGGTAGTAACCGATGTGGTAGAACCCGAACGGAAAGCCAATGTTACGGTACCGCAATTATCAGATGACCCATTATCAACCTGTGAAGGTGCAATGGTTACCTGTCCGTTACCGTCAAGGGCAACAGAGATATTTTTAGTGATGGCAGAAGGTGCAGTTGCATCCCTTACAGTTATGGTAAAGGAAGTGGTAACTGTACTGCAGGCATTAACAGCTTTTACAGTAACAGTAGTTGTACCGGTGTTGAAAGATGCACCGCTGCCAGTACCTGAACCTGATGCTACAGTAGCACCTGTAAATGTATAGCTGAGTGTTGGGTTACCGGTTACTGATACTGCATAAGAAACAGGTGCAGTGCAACCGTTAATTGTAGGGGTATTAATATTAGTGATAGTTGTAAATACAGGCGTTACACATGCAGAAACGATTGTAACAGCTGCTGATTTTGAACTTGAACAACCACTGGTGGTTACTGTATAAGTGATGGTTGCAGAGCCAATAGAAACTCCCGTAACCACACCTGATGCATTCACTGTAGCAACCGCAGTATTACTGCTGCTCCAAACACCGCCTGTAGTAGTTGATGATAAAGTGCTTGTGGCACCCACTGCAAAGTTGGTAGTACCGGTGATATCTGCTACTACTGGTGTAGCAGGCTGGGCAAGGATCCCTGCAGAAGCTGAAGCCACACAGGCAGAAGCATTCTTAACATATACGGTATAGGTTCTGTTAGCGGTTAATCCTGTAAAGCTTGTTCCGGCCTGATAGTTTGTTCCATCAATACTGTAAGTAAGCCCAGTACCAACAGGTGAACTGATCGTGATAGAAGCAGTTGCTACAGCGCAGGTTGGTTGTGAGATGCTTACAACCGGTGCAGTTGGTGTAGCTGGTTGGGCATTTACTGTTACTGAATTACTGAGTACAGAAACACATGATCCACTTTTTGCAGATACTGTATAAGTTCCCGCAGTTACGCCTGTAAACGTTGTGCCTGACTGATAGGTTACCCCATCGAGGCTGTAGGTAAATCCTAAAGGAGAGCTAACCACAATGGTTCCTGTAGCAACTGAACAGCTTGGCTGTGCAGTTACGCTAACAACCGGTGCAGCTGGTGTTACCGGCTGTGCATTCACTGTAACAATATTGCTTACAGCAGATACACATGAACCGTTCTTAGCAGTTACAGTATAGTTACCGGCAGCTACTCCGCTGAAAGTATTACTTGTTTGATAAGTTCCGCCATTAAGGCTGTATGTGAAACCAGCAGGTGATGAAACCACGATGGTTCCGGTAGCAACTGAACAGGTTGGTTGAGCAGTTACGCTCACAACTGGTGCAGCTGGTGTAACGGGCTGTGCATTCACTGTTACCGGGCTGCTGCCTGCCGAAACACAGGTTCCGTTCTTCGCATACACGGTATAGGTACCGGCAGATACTGATGTGAAGCTGGTGCCTGGCTGATAAGTTACGCCATCAAGGCTATAGGTAAATCCTAAAGGTGAACTTACCACAATGGTTCCGGTGGCTACTGAACAGCTTGGTTGCAGTGTTACACTGGCAACTGGTGCAGCAGGGGTTACCGGTTGAGCATTGATCACTACCGGACTTGTGCTTGTAGTAACGCAGGTTCCGTTAGAAACGTAAACGGTATAAGAACCGGTGGCAATACCCGTAAAGGTTGTACCAGGCTGATACGTTACGCCATCAAGGCTGTATGAAAGACCGGCAGGTGCCGTAACCACAATCGTTCCGGTTGATACGGCACAGGTAGGTTGCGTTACACTTACCGCTGGTGCTGAAGGACTAGCGGGTTGTGCATTTACTGTTACAGGGCTGATGCCTGTAGAAACACAGGTTCCGCTCTTCGCATATAAAGTATAGGTACCGGCGGCTACTCCTGTAAAGGTGCTGCCTGACTGATACGTTACACCATCAAGGCTATAAGTAAATCCGGCAGGTGAGCTAATAAGTATGGTTCCGGCAGATACGGCGCAAGTAGGTTGCGTTACAATGGCAACAGGTGCTGCAGGAGTTACCGGTTGAGCATTGATCACTACCGGACTTGTGCTTGTAGTAACACAGGTTCCGTTAGATACGTAAACAGTATAAGAACCGGTGGCAATACCTGTAAAGGTTGTACCAGGCTGATATGTTACGCCATCAAGGCTGTAAGAAAGACCGGCAGGTGCCGTAACCACAATCGTTCCGGTTGATACGGCACAAGTAGGTTGCGTTACACTTATTGCTGGTGCTGAAGGGCTGGCCGGTTGTGCATTTACTGTTACAGGGCTGCTGCCTTCAGAAACACAGGTACCGTTCTTCGCATATATAGTGTAGGTACCTGCGGCTACTCCTGTAAAGGTGCTGCCCGACTGATACGTTACGCCATCAAGGCTATAACTAAATCCTAAAGGTGAACTAATCACAATGGCTCCGGTGGCTACTGAACAGCTTGGTTGCAGTGTTACACTGGCAACAGGTGCAGCAGGGATTACCGGTTGTGCATTGATCACTACAGGACTAGCGCTTGTAGTAACACAGGTTCCGTTCTTAACAGAAACTGTATAAGATCCTGTTGCTAACCCGCTGAATGTATTATCTAACTGATAATTAATACCGTCAATACTATATGATAAGCCGGCCGGTGAGTTAACAACCAGTGTTCCGGTTGGTACTGAGCAGGTTGGCTGTGTTACACTTACAGAAGGAACAGCAGGTGCAGAAATCGGAGCAGCAACGGCCGTTCCGGCTGCACTGGTACAACCGTTCAAATTTTGTGTTACGGTATACGTACCGGCCGTTGTTACGGTTATAGAAGGTGTTGTAGCATTGGTACTCCATAATAAGGTACCGGTTGCATCTGTACTTAATACAGAGCTTCCACAATTATCTGCAACAGTGATATTTGGAGTTGATGGGATGGCAGTAACCGTAACAAGCGTTGTTACAGAAGACCCACATGCATCTGTATAGGTAATCGTAGCCGTACCTAAAGATTGAGCGGTAACCACACCTGATGCATTAATGGTTGCAACAGCTGTATTATCGCTGCTCCATGTGCCGCCAGCTGTTGCAGATGCCAGGGCACTTGATGCGCCTGCGCAAATAGTAGTATTACCAGTGATAGGAGCAACAGCTGGTGGCGTTACGACTACCGTAAAGCTTCCTGTGCTGCTGTTATTACTGGCATCCGTACCTGTAACAGTTACAGTAGTTGTACCCACCGCAAAAGCAGTATTCGGATTTTGACTGTAAGTGATCGTTACTGCGCCACCTGAATTGTCTGTTGCTGTGGCAGCAAAGCCTACAACCGCAGAACAAATACCGGTTGTTCCTACAACAGAAATATCTGCAGGTACAGAAAGTACCGGTGCTATATTATCTATCACATTTACAGTCTGTGTTTGTGTTGACCTGTTTCCATTAAGGTCATCATAGGTCCAGGTGATTGTAAATGTGCCAGGTGTATTGAAAGTAAGAGAACGATTCGCGGTACCATTAACTGCTCCGCGACAATTGTCGGTAGCCGTAGGAATGGTAGTTACTGAACCACCCACCAGGATGTTTACTGCAGATAAAGCAGCATCCGCAACCGGGGCTGTAATATCCGGAACAACAGTAACGGTGGTTGTTGCAGAAACAATTACATCTGTACCAATCGTTGTATTAACCGTATAGTTACCTGCCAGTGTTGCTACATATTGGAAACTATTTGCTCCTGAAATAGCTACCCCATTTTTAAACCATTGATAAGTTGCTGTAGAGCCTGCATCCGCAATTGAAAGACCCACTGAACCTGAAGGACAGATAGCTGTTGGACCATCTGAGATGATCGGGCTTACGTTTCCAACATTAAAGCGGGTACTGGCAGTTACCACACAGCTCACATAATCTGCGGTAACGGTATAGGTACCGGAGTTAGACGGTTGAACATTTGTAAGTACAGGATTCTGTGCATTGCTCTGGAATGAGCTAGGGCCTGTCCAGGCATAAACATTGTTACCGCCAACAGCAAATAATTTAGCATCGCTTCCTGTTTGGAATGCTGATCCGTTTGCAGATGCCGCTAATAATGGTAGTGGGAAATAAGCACAGATACCATATACTTTTGCATCAACCCAGTTGGATGATGATCCGTTTAAGGCAAAGTTATTCAAGGTACCGTTATTGCCATGTCCACTTGAGTCGGCAAGAATATTGTAAGATGCGTTGTTAACACCGATCAACCCTTGGTTAAACCGGTAATAGGCAGCAAGACCGCTCTGTTGGGCAATACCATCGTTGTCACCGTTCAGTTCACAGGTCTGCATATTATTTATGATCTCGCACTGAGATAAAGCCCTGCTCCAGATACGAAGTTCATCAACTGTTCCTTTAAAGAATTCACCTCTGCCCTCCTGGTTACCAATTGTGAAGTTATTTGTATTAACATCTACTGTTCCAAATACTTCAAGCGTACCGGCAATAACACCATTGAGATAAACTCTCATATAATAACCATCATACGTGGCAGCCAAATGGTTCCACTGCCCCAATGCCTGTGTTGGAAAATTAGCTGTCAGCGTTTTTAATTCGCCATTGATATATAAGTCGAAGCTAAAAGTTGCCCATCTGTCATTTGTTTTCGGGAAACGAACACCTGAGGTGCCGCGGAAAACAGTATTGGAAACCACATCCTGAATGATTGTATTACTGGAAGTAGGAAATATCCATGATTCAATTGTGAAGGCATTGGTATTCAGAATACCTGCATTATAAGGTACTGTGACGGAATTGGTTACTCCATCAAAGTTCAATCCGCTGGCCATTAAAGCAACAGTAACATTGACAGAAGCCGTTCCGGAACAACCGCCCGTAGTGGCAACCACTGTATAATTACCACTCGCGCTGGTTGGTACAGCGGTAATCAACGGATTCTGATCCGTTGACGTAAATCCATTAGGGCCAGTCCACGAATATGTATCACCGCCTGTGGCATGTAACTGAATGTTACCTCCAATAGGTATCAAAGTTTTATCAGCAGTAGCTGTTACAGTTGGTGCACTAAATACAGAGCAGGTACCCGAAACTTTACCGGCAGACCAGTTGGACAAAAGACTTATTAATCCAAAATTGGTGAGTGTTCCGTTTGCTCCGGTTGGACTTGAATCGATCAGTGAGGTTTCTGAAGGATTGACTGTGTTGAGTAAGCCCTGGTTGAACTTATAATAGGCGGCCAGTCCGTTTTGAGTTCCTGTCAATTCACATGACATATTATTAGCGATCTCACACTGAGGAAGCGCTCTGCTCCAGATCCTTGCCTCATCAACTGTACCTTCAAAATTTTCAGTATACCCGGGCTGGTTACCAATAGTTATTGCATTATTATTGGTAGTGATCGTTCCTGCAAATGCAAATTGACCTGCCTGAGCACCGTCAATATAGATCACCATTTTAATTCCATCATAGGTGGCAGCCAGGTGATGCCATTGTCCTATTTTATCTGTACCATAAGGAACGGTCAACGCTTTCCATCCATATCCATTAATGTATAAAATGAATTCAATTGTTTTCCAACCTGAAGAGGTTCTAGGAAAAATATAGCCATTATTAACAGAGCTGGTGGATTTGCTGATTACATCCTCGGTTTTACGGGTACCCACATTTGCAACAGTTGGGTTGATCCAGGCCTCAATAGTAATAGCCTTGCTGATATTCAGTTCCGGCTTGAGGGGAACGTTTATAATATCATTGATCCCGTCGAAATTCAATGCCCCTGCACTTAATTGTGCGGAAACTGATCCCACAAAAAGTATGGCCACTATGGACAATACCATCGTTTTTTTCAAAGAAACCAGGCGATTCATCGTTTTAGTGTAGAAGTTCAGATTCATAACTTTTCAAAAATGGGGGTCAATATTTTTATTTCAATTTGATCTCAGATCATTAGATCGTTGATCAGGAACTGGATTGTAATACTTGAAAACTCAATCTGGCAATGGGCCAGCGGCTGTTCAGGATAGGATATTGGAGTGGATTTTCAGCGCCTTGTTTTATAAAAATTCGGAGCTTTTCTGTAACCTTTCGTCAAAAACACCTACGCTTTTGTAGAGGTTACACTACAAATGTAGTAAAATACTCGTCAGTACAATAAAGATTTTGTGATTTTTTTATGAAAGATGTCCACAATGTGGGTTAACTGTTAGAACATCGAAAAACAGGTTGGGAATAAAGGGAGGAAGTTATTAATGAAAATGGTAATAATTTAATTCGTAAATTATTGATAATCAATAATTAAAATAAAAAAGCCCGCTATATGCGGGCTTTTTTATTCGTGTAATTTAAACCGGAGGTCCCGAGCGGATTCGAACCGCTGTAGAAGCTTTTGCAGAGCTTTGCCTAGCCACTCGGCCACAGGACCTTTTATCAGCAAGCCTGTAAGTATAGCACTACACCGTTTCTCAAAAACCGGTTTTTTTGGCTTGCCGGGAAGCGAAAATAAAGCAATCAAAGGAAATTTAAAATTCTAAATCTGAAAAGCCGAAATTTGGCGGCTAATAGACTAAATCATGAACAGAATAGCAGAAAGTGAATTGATCATCAACAGCAGAGGGGCTGTTTACCATCTAGACCTTAGGCCGGAGGAACTGGCCACCACTATTATTACTGTTGGCGACCAGGACAGGGTAAAAGAAGTAAGTAAACATTTCGACTCTATAGAATATACATCGCAACATCGCGAATTTGTTACCAACACAGGGTATATCGGCAAAAAAAGGATCTCGGTTGTGTCTACAGGTATCGGTACAGATAATATAGACATCGTTTTAAATGAACTGGATGCACTGGTAAATATTGATTTTAATACAAGAACCATCAAACCAACGCTCACGCCATTAACGGTGATACGTGTGGGTACTTCCGGTTCATTACAGGCAGATGTTCCGGTAGATAGTTTTGTTGCGAGTACACATGGACTGGGTATTGACAATCTTCTGAATTTTTACCGCTATGAAAACAATGATGAAGAATCGCAATTGCTGAGTGCCTTTGTAACACATGTAAAAATGGGGCATCCCCTCTCCTCTCCTTATATAGCCAATGCTGGGCCGGCTGTTTTAAAACATTTTGTTGAGGGATTCCATCATGGCATTACCGTTACCTGTCCGGGTTTCTATGGTCCACAGGGAAGGGTGTTACGTTTAGGGCTTACCAATGCTGATCTAATAGACAGACTCACAGAATTCAGCTATGGTAATCATCGCATCACTAACTTTGAAATGGAAACCAGTGCCATTTATGGTTTGGGAAAACTATTGGGGCATCATTGCCTTAGTCTGAATGCGATCGTTGCTAACCGTGTACAAAAAACTTTCAGTAAAGATGGTGCAGCCGCTGTCGAAAACCTGATCATTAAAACACTTGGCGTTTTGGCGGGCATGTAAAGAGAATAAAAATGACAGTTAGCTTTTATAAATACCAGGGAACAGGCAATGATTTTATCATCATGGATAACCGTGAGGGAAATATTGAACTGACTGAAGCGCAGGTGAATCGTTTATGCGACAGAAGATTCGGGATCGGTTCTGATGGACTGATGTTATTGAATACATTGCCCGGTTATGATTTTGGGATGAAGTATTATAATGCCGATGGCCGGGAAGGTTCCATGTGCGGTAATGGCGGAAGATGTTTAACCCGTTTTGCTTATGATATGGGCATTCATAAGAACCTGTATCATTTTGTAGCGGTTGACGGACCACATGAAGCTTCACAAGGAGATAATGGTTGGATCAACCTGAAAATGAAAGATGTGAAGCGCATCGAAGACCATCATGGTGATGCAGTATTGGATACGGGATCGCCACATTTTGTAAAGACCGTTGGCGATGTGATGAAACTGAATATCTATGAAGAAGGCAGAGAGATCCGCTATAGCAAGGAATTTGCAGAGAAGGGAATTAACGTGAATTTTGTAGAGAGCACCGACAAAGGGATCATAGTTCGGACCTATGAACGCGGTGTTGAGGATGAGACCTATAGTTGCGGCACAGGTGTAACCGCTTCTGCATTGGTATTTGCACATAACGACAATGGCTTTAACCGGGTTGAAGTGCAAACCAAAGGAGGCAATCTGGCAGTTGAGTTTGATAAGACCGGTGAAGAAAGTTTTGAGAATATCTGGCTTTGCGGACCGGCAGATTTTGTTTTTAAAGGAGAGGTTACGCTGTAAGCAGAACGCATAACGCTTAAGGCATTGTAACATTTTCGTAAGTAAGATTTATTATTCAATTTGTAAACCAGTCACTCTCCCATGATCCAGTACTTCAAGAATATAAGTGGACAAACCGTAGAGATCGACAAACCCGATATGGGGGTATGGGTAAACCTGGTTCCACCCTTTAAGGAAGAAGAATTTATTGAACTGAGTGAAGACCTTGAGATTCCTATTGAATTTTTACGCGACTCATTGGATATTGATGAAAGGCCCCGTTATGAAACAGAGGATAATGTAAAATTTGTAGTTATCAAAACACCTACAGAGAATAATTCGTTCAACGACAGTGATGCGTTCTATATTACCATTCCTATCTGTATCATTTTAACGCATACACAGATCGTTACCGTAAACTCATTTGACAACGGCGCCATTAAAAAATTCCTGAACTCCTTTCAGAAAAGACATCCGGACAAGAAGAATATGATGATCCTGAAAGTGTTTGAGAAAGTAGTGCAGAATTTTATGGAATTCCTGAAAGAGATCAATCACCGCCGTAACCAGTATGAGATCAGTTTGTATGAAAGCAACAGTAATGAGGATCTGTTGAACCTGATGCGTATTCAGAAAAGTCTTGTTTACTTTATTACCGCACTCAGAAGCAATGAAATGCTGATGATGAAACTGGAGCGGACCAATTTCCTTAGCTTGAATGAAGAAGAAAGGGAGTTTTTGCAGGATATGATCGTTGATACCAGTCAGGCCCTTGAGATGGCGAATATTTATACCAATATCCTCACGAGTACCCTGGATGCATTTGCCAGCATCATCAGCAATAACCTGAACAGTGTGATGAAGCGTTTAACATCAATCACGATTATTCTTTCTTTACCAGCCCTGGTAGCCGGTATCTACGGAATGAACGTAAAGATCCCGTACATGGATTCGCCACATGCATTTTATATTCCCGTGGTCATATCACTCATCACTTCATTTGTGCTCAGCTGGTATTTTATGAAGAAAAAATGGTTTTAGTATGGCACTTTTTAATGTGAGGGTTTACGGATTATTATTTGATGAACAGCAACGCCTACTGGTAACCGATGAATTTATCCGCGGAAATTATTTCACCAAATTACCCGGTGGCGGACTGGAGATTGGTGAAGGTACCAGAGATTGTTTGAAAAGAGAATTCATGGAAGAGGCCGGGTTGGAAGTGGAAGTAGGCGATCATATTTATACCACCGATTTTTTCCAGATCTCTGCCTTCAACAACAAAGACCAGATAGTTTCCATTTACTATCATGTAAAAACTGAGCGCCCCATCAATATTCATACGAACGCCATTCCATTTCAATTTGAACCTCACCAGATCTCAGACCCCAATGGAGAAAGCGAAGTGTTCAGATGGATCGAATGGGAAGCCTTGAATGAATCGCAAATGTCGCTACCCATTGATAAAGTTGTGATCAGGATGATCAAAGAGAAGAATCTGTTTAGCAATGGAAAGCAATAGGGTTCTCTTTAATTAGTAATTAGTAGTTAGTAGTTAGTAATTTAAGAACCCACACCATGAGTAAACTAAGTTCAGGAAGCCTTCTTTGTTTAATAGTATTACCCAAAAAAAATCAGTTAGCAGTTACCAATTACTAACTACTAATTTCTAATTACTAATTATTCTTCCTCCTTCCCCATCGCAGCCAACTTCATTTTCTTTGCTGTATCGTGGCCGATGTAACGTTCGATTTGTTTTTCTAGCAGATAAATTAACGGAGTTAAGAGGATGGCCATAGTAAATTTATATGCATAGTTTACCAGACAGATAGCCAGTACCAGTTGCCAGCTCCAGCCATTGCCTATTTTAAAAGCGATGAATAATACTACGAAACTATCTACCAGTTGAGATACCACTGTTGATCCTGTTGCACGAAGCCAGATCCATTTTTCACCGGTCATTTTTTTGATCTTGTGAAAAACGGTAACATCCACTATCTGGCTTACCAGAAATGCGGTAAGACTTCCTAAAATGATCCACATACCCTGTCCGAATATTCCGCCAAATGCATCCTGCATATTGGGAATGCCTTTTGCGGTACTGGAACCGATCCAGAAATCGGCTGGAGGAATTTTCATAGCGATGTAAAACATCAGAAATGCATAGGAGATCAAGATCACCGCTGTATAGCTGATCCTGCGAACTGCTTTGGGGCCGTAATATTCGTTCACGATATCCGTAATGATAAATTCCAATGGCCAGAGAAGTACGCCACAGGTAAGGTTAAATGACAGACCTGACTGGCCAAAAATGGTAAAATTGGAAGGATTGATCCCGATCAGTTTCTCCAGAGAAAAGATCTTCCCTCCGATACATTCTGCGATCAATGCATTGGCTACAAAAAAAGCAGTGATACCAAGAAATAATTTAGCGGGTTTGTCTTTAAGGATTTGATAGATCATGATGGCATTATAAAATGAACAAATATCTGGGCACAAAGAAATAACAGATTGGTAACACCTAACCATGTGGGAAGGTTCACCGCTTGCTTACGAATTAACCTTGATAACCACCAGGTATTTGCCGAAAAATTGATAAAAGGTGCAAGAAACCAACCCAATACAATGATCGTTCCTTTCACCCCTTCTATATTGATAAAATCATGTGTTCTTTGCAATGCAAGGCAAAGCAGGAAGAGCACATTGCAGATCAGCGCCAGTCTTGACAAAAATAAAAGCCCCTTCATAAAAAATTTCGTTCAAAATAACATTAATTTGCTGCACTTAACCCTTTACAGATGAAAAAAATTGAATGGAAAAAATTACTGCCACATGCTATTGCGGTGGTTGTTTTTGCAGTGGTAGCCCTGGTTTACTGTAAACCAACCCTCGAAGGCAAAGTTTTACAGCAATCTGACGTAACCCTCTGGAAAAGTATGGCCCAGAATTCGTTCGATTATCAGAAAAAACATGGCGAATTTCCATTATGGTCAAATGGGGTGTTCAGCGGTATGCCTGCTTTTCAGATAACCAGTGTGGGCAGTAACCCTGTTTCTATTGTGTATGCGGGTAATATCTTATCCTTAAATCTTCCCAAGCCGGTCAGTTTCTTCTTTCTTGCCTGTATCTGTTTTTACTTTTTGAGTCAGGTATTGAAAGTGAACCCTTATGTAGGGTTATTTGGTGCACTGTCTTATGCATATGCAACGTATAATCCCATCATCATTTCAGTTGGTCATGATACAAAAATGCAGGCAATTGCCTATATGCCGGCTTTCATCGCCTCGTTGTTATTATTATACAATAAAAAATATCTCTGGGGAACTGCTTTAACCGCACTGTTTACCGGGTTGTTGATCTCAGCCAATCACCTGCAGATCACTTATTACAGTGTAATCATTGCAGTAGCCATGAGTATTGGGTTGGCAATTACCTGGATCAAACAAAAAGATTACAAGCATCTGTTTTCTGCCGGTGGTCTTGCCCTTACTGCAGCTTTACTGGGTATTCTGGTAAATGCGGTTTCTCTGTTCAGCACCTATGATTATTCGAAACGCACCATTCGCGGCGGTAGTCAACTGGGTGATGAGAAAGGAACGGTTACCAAGACGGGTTTGAGTAAGGATTATGCCATGAGTTACAGCATATACAAAACAGAACCGCTGGTAATGATGTTCCCTCGTATATATGGGGGAAGCAGTCATCAGCTGGAGCTGGCAGAAGACAAATCAAAAGCCATTGAAGCTTTGCAACAGATGCCGCAGCAACTGGCACAACAGGTACAGGGTGGACTGCAATTTTATTGGGGCGGCATTGATGGAGTAGGCACTTCTGGCCCACCCTATCTAGGCGCGATCGTTTGCTTTCTGGCCTTACTGGGTTTTGTATTACTGGATGGCAAACATAAATGGTGGATCCTGGCAACCTGTATCCTCACTATATTGATGAGTTGGGGTAAATATTTTGAAGGTTTCAATAGGGTCTTACTGGATATTTTGCCCTTGTATAATAAGTTCAGGGCACCGAGTATGATATTGGTGATCCCTACTTTGTTATTAACGATGATGTCTGTTCTAAGCCTTGATAAGATCTTACAGACAGAAGATAAAGAAGGCCTTTTTCAGCAATACAAAAAAGGACTGATGGTTGTGGGTGGTGTTTTTGTAGTGGCTTTACTGGTGTATTTCACTGCTGATTTCTCTGGCGGAGCCGATAAGTCATTACAACAATATGCCAATTCATTTTCCGACCCACAACAAAAAGCAGTAGTAGATCCTGCGATCAAATCTTTTGTAAATGGATTGAAGGAAGACAGGAAAAGCCTTTTCATGGGTGATCTTTTCCGTTCATTACTTTTCATAGCTGTTGCCATCGTTGCTTTATTCTTCTTTATCAAGAAAAAGATCAATGCTTTGACAGCTACAATGATCATTGGTGTGTTTGCCTTTATTGATGTGATCATGATCGACAACAAATACCTGAATGCAGAGAACTATCAGGAAAATACAGATTATGAAAATGTATTTAAACCGAGTGCAGTAGATCTGCAGATATTAAAAGATACCGGGTATTACAGGGTGTTTGATGTTTCACAGGGCGTAAGCAATGCCTTTAACGGAGGGCCGCTTACTTCTTATTTCCATAAGAATATTGGTGGTTATCATCCTGCCAAACTGAGTATATACCAGGACCTGATTGAAAAGCAACTGTATAATTTTCCTAATTGTTTACCGGTGCTGGATATGTTGAACACCAAATATGTGATCACTCCTGCACAGCAGAACAGTCAGCAGTTAATGGTACAACAAAACCCCGATGCACTCGGAGCCGCCTGGTTTGTAAAGGCGATAGAGTTTAAGAAAACACCGGCAGAAGTGATGAATGCGTTAACTACATTCAACCCGAAAGACACTGCCATTATTGAAGAATCACTGAAAGCAAATCTTGCAGCGAATGCAACAAGAGACAGCAGTGCTACTATCAAATTGATAAATAATGATAATGATAGGGTAACTTACCAATCTTCCTCAAAAAGCAATGAGTTTGCGGTATTCAGTGAAGTATATTATGACGCAGGTTGGGTAGCCACGATTGACGGAAAAGAAAGTCCGATTATCCGCACCAACTATGTATTGCGTGGCTTACAGATTCCTTCGGGCAATCATACTCTTGTATTTACTTTTAAACCGGCATCTTTTTACAACAGCAATAAAGCCGCCATCGGTGCTTCTGCCCTGATCTGGTTAATGCTGATCTTCTCGGCCTTTATGAGCCTGAGAAAACCCAAAGAAGCCACTGCCTGAGTATGAAAGCGCCATCTGTACTGGGTATCGTATCCTATCAAGTATTCCCTGCTCAGATGGGTGGCCAGAAATGTGTGGCAGATTTTTATACGCACCTGGCTAAACAAACAAAAGTAGTGCTGGCTGTTTCTAAAGAGAATGAAACAGCCGGCACTATGGGTTTTCAGTCTTACCCATTCCTCTTTCATCACCGTATCGGTTTTGCCAACCTGTTTCGGGTATACCCATTGTACAAACTGATCAAAAAGGAAGCCATCGATGTGATCTCGATCGAGCACTCTTATCTGGGTTGGCTGGGTATCCTGTTACGATGGATCACTAAAAGGCCTTTTATCATCCGTTCTCATAATATAGAAGCCCTTCGTTTCCGAGATATGCAGAAAACGGGTTGGCGTTTGTATGCTGTTTATGAGCGCTGGGTTCACAAAAAAGCAGATTTTAGTTTTTTTATTACAGCAGAAGAAATGAAATGGGCGATTGAACAGTGGCAGCTGGATAAAAAAAAATGCAGTGTGATTACTTATGGTACTGATTTACAAAACCCGGTAAGTTATACAGATAAAGCCTTATACAGAAAGCAATTAAGTGCTTCACATCAATTGACCGATCAAACAAAACTCTTTCTCTTCAATGGCTCATTTGATTATCTGCCCAACCTGGATGCGCTGAGGGTCATCATCAGTGAATTATTACCCGTGTTGCAAACACAGGCATTTGATTTCCGGATATTGATCTGCGGACGATGGCTGAGTAAACAATGGCAGGATGTGCTGGATGCATATCCCGAAATCATTTATAAGGGGATGGTAGAGGATATCAGTTATTATTATAAGGGGGTGGATTGTTTTATTAATCCCGTAACCCTGGGTAGCGGGATCAAGATCAAATTGGTCGATGCCCTCTCCTATAACTTAACGGTCGTTTCGGCCCGTAATGGCGCCAGGGGGGTATTACCTGAGATAGCCGGCCAAAAACTGGTGGTTCTGGATGATTATGACTGGCAGGGATTTGCCAAAGCCATGGCCGACCCGGCAACCATACAACCCATAGATACCCCTGAAGCTTTTTACAAGGCTTTTAATTGGAACGCCATAGTACAAAAAGCTCTGTTATCTTTGCAGGCCTTATGAGTGGAACCCTCAAAATATCCGTGGTGATCTGTACCTATAACCGTTGTGTGTATATTAAAGACGCGATGGAAAGCCTGTACAACCAGACCCTTGCCCGGGACCAGTACGAAGTGATCATTGTCAATAACAATTCGAGCGATCATACGGAACAGGTTTGTGAGCAATTTCTGGCCAATCACCCCCTGGGCCATTACCAGTACATGAATGAGTCTAAACAAGGGGCTTCCTTTGCCAGGAATACCGGTGCGGCACATGCCCATTCTCCCCTGCTTTGTTTTATGGATGATGATGCCATTGCAGATAAGGATTACCTGGAAAAGATCGTTACGTTTTTTGAGCAACATCCTGATGCGGGTGGCTTGGGCGGCAGGATCATTCCAAGGTATATTCCCAGAGAACCTAAATGGATGAGCCATTATGTTTCTTCACTTGTAGGACATTTTCATTACAGTGATACCGTAAGTGTTTTCAGTGCCAACAAATACCCCCTGGAATCGAATATGATCATCCGGAAAGTAGATTTTGATGCCATACAGGGATTTAATCCCTTATTACCCGGTGTGGTGGGCACTTTGCGGATTGGTGGAGAGGGAAAGGACTTCTTTTTCCGGCTAAAAGAACTGGGCAGGATCATTTATTACGATCCGGCTATCCGTGTTCAGCACGTGGTGGAAGTACCCAAACTGACCCGTGAATATATGTACCGGGTAGCCAGTGGTATAGGCCGTGGCGAAAGGGTAAGAATGAAGGAAAAAGGGGATGGTGCTTTTTATAAAAAGGTATTGGAATATATTTTCAAGCTTGGGGCATCCATCATACTCGGAATAAAATATACATTGCAGGGAACGCCATCCAAAGCGGGCCCTGTGATCCGCTTCAGGATTGATGCATTAAAAGGATTATTGAACCATTGATACTACATATATGGGTTTGCAATTAACATTAGAAAGAAAGATCAAAGGCACATTGGGCAGATGGTTTGGCATTAAGTTCAAAGGCCCGTCTGAAACTTCCAAAGTGCGTCATTGGGTATTGCCCTATTGTACGGGCAAGGGATGTGACGTAGGTTTTGGCGGCGACAAGATCATGAAAGTAAATTGCGATGGTATTGATTTCGCACAGCCGTATACGTATACAGGAAAAGACAAAGTAGATATCCCTTGTGATGTGATCAACAATGAGATACCGGTTCCGGATAATACTTATGATTACGTGTATACAAGCCACCTGATAGAAGATTTTGTAGATACCAAAGATGCCCTGAAAAAATTCATCCGTATACTGAAGAATGGCGGCAACCTGATCCTGGTATTCCCCGATCAGCCAAAGTATGAAGTGTATTGTAAGGAAATGGGGGTTCCGATGAACCCTTATCATATCCATGCAGATATGGGATATGACCTGATGCTGGCACGGATGAATGAGATCCCCGGTATTACTTATGAGATCTTATACAGCAATAATTGCGAGATCGATTATAATGTAGTGATGGTGCTTAAAGTAACCAAACAGTAATGATGAGCCGGTTCAGCAAAATATTCAATAACTGGAAGACGGAATTTAATGTACGCCGGAAAGAAACGCAGTTTCTGAACGGTTTACAGAACCTTCCGGAGGTTTTGCATCCGGTAGCGATAACGGGTGATGAGATCAGTTTTTCGCATAGCGGCCATGCCGGAGATATTATCTATTCGATACCTGCCATGTATGAATTGGCTGTGGGTAGAAAGATCAATCTGTATTTAACACTTAACCAACCCAACCGCGATTTTACCAAACAGATGCGGCACCCGAACGGGAATGTAATGCTTACTGAAAAAAGTGTAGAACTGATCGCCCCTTTACTGCTTGCGCAAAAAGATTTTATTCGTTGTGAAGCACTGAAAGAGCAAACAATTCATTATGATCTGACTGCTTTTCGTGAATTCCCTTTTGATTACAGAATGGGCAGTATTGCACGCTGGTATTTTTTAACCTATGGCATATCACGTGACTTGAGTAAGCCCTGGCTGCAGGTTACACCCAATGAGTCATTCAAAGATGCATTGGTGATCGCCAGAAGCAGCCGGTACCGTACACCAAAGATCGATTATGGATTTCTTAAAAAATATCCAAGGGTGGTTTTTGTGGGTATGCCGGATGAATTTGCGGATATGCAGCAACAGATACCTTCGCTTGTTTATGAACCAGTGAAGAATTTTTCAGAACTGGCATCAGTGATAGCGGGCAGCAAATTATTTATTGGAAACCAATCATTCCCTTTCTCTTTGGCGGAAGCCCTGAAAGTAAAACGCGTATTGGAAGTATTTCCTCAATGCCCCAACGTATTGGTGGAAGGTGCCGATGCCTATGATTTCTGTTATCAACCCCAATTTGAAAAAATAGTAACTACCCTTCTGGGTTAACAAATAGGTCTATGCGACAATTGATCAGAAATATATTAAACAAAGTTGGCTACGATATCGTAAAAGTAAATGTGCATAGTGCCGATAAAGCCCATAAGATCCGTAAGGTAAAAGTGGGCAATTATATAGTGGACATGCCCGGCAACAATATGCAGATCAGCAATTACAAATATGAGCCGGAAGCCAATAGCCAGCTGGGCAGGCTCTCTGCCTGTATCGCTAAAAAATATCCTTCTTTATCCGTAATCGATATTGGCGCGAATGTGGGTGATACCATTGCCATTATTAAAACCGCAATTGAATTACCGGTGATCGGTATTGAAGGAGATGATATTGCCTATCGCTTTCTTGAAAAGAATACAGCTCAGTTTACAGATATCACCCTCATTAAAACATTTCTGGGTGAGAAGAAAGAAACGATGAATGTGTCGCTCGAAAAAAGCGGATGGAATACCACGATCGTTCCTACAGAAGAAAGCGGACATACCGTTACCCTGAAAACACTGGACCAGGTATTGGAAGAGCAGCAGCTTTTGTCGCGAACACTCAAGTTGCTGAAAATAGATACGGAAGGATTTGATACCATCATCATCCGTGGTTCGCAGGGGTTACTGGAACAGCAAAAGCCGGTTGTTTATTTCGAATACAACCGTAGTAATATGGATGCGATCAAAGAAGACGGGCTGGCTACTTTATTTTCACTGGAGAAATATGGTTATCGTTCTGTGATCTTCTTTGATAATAAAGGCCGCTATATTTTGCAAGCCGATATCAACAATCATGAATTGATCACGCAATTACACAATTATTCAGATGAACATAAAAGCGGGATCGCCTATTATGATATCTGTCTTTTTCATGAAACGGACAGCGATCTTGCCCAACAATTCATTGAACAGGAAGTAAACAGAAATTAAATACATGTAAGGATGAGCGAGTTAAAAAAATTCCTGGTAAAACTGAAAGGTTATCTGAAAAAGAGAACGCCTGATCAGCGTATTTTGAACAGACTACATACACAGGAGATCAAGGGTATGATCTTCAAAGTGGGTAGAAGTAAATCAAGCCCTTTCTTTCTGGCTTATCATCCCGATTCTTATTTTGCATTCAGGGCCCATCCTGAGTTTGATGAATTATACCCGCGATTTACGGCTCATAATGAAGTAAATAATGGAGGTGACAGTACCCGTCTCTGGGCTTTTATTTTAAACTGCAAACAGGTTTTGGCAGAAGGTATACAGGGCGATTTTGCAGAGTTGGGAGTATGGAGGGGAAATACCGCATCTATTCTGGCAAAATTTGCAACCAGTGCTAACCGGAAAGTATTGTTATACGATACGTTTGAAGGCTTTAAAGAAAATGACCTTACCGGTATTGATGCGCAGAAGGAAATGGATTTCAATAATACTTCTATAGATCTGGTTGGAAAAGTGATCGGCGAGAACAATGCAAACTGCATTTATGTAAAAGGATTTTTCCCTGATACGATAACAGATGATCACAGAACAAGACAATATGCAGTTGTGAGCCTTGACTGTGATCTCTACGCTCCTACCAAAGCCGGACTTGCCTTCTTTTATGAAAGAATGCCCAAAGGCGGGATCTTCTTTTTACATGATTATTCAAGCCTGCACTGGAATGGCTCCAAACTGGCTATTGACGAATTTTGTAAAGAAAGCGGAGAACATATTATTCTGATGCCGGATAAAAGCGGCAGCGCCTTTTTCAGGAAAACACTTTAACTCAGGTTGTGTTGCTAAAGGGATACTTTTCTGGGATGCCCCGGCGTATGATACAGAAAATACTTAGGTGATTCAAAATGGTTCTCTGCAGTGAAAGGACCGGTGAACTTATCATTGATCAGATCTTCTCTTACAAAAAAGGCATTCACTCCCGAGAAAGAACTCGCCACCAATTTATACCCCTTCTTCAAACCTAATTGATATAAAGATTCAAGGCTGGCGCTGGTATTGCTGGTCCCATCCCACATGGCATTGGCATCATAGTCTACCACAAACTCACAACCGGGTCGGAAGATGGAATTGTATTCAATGATCACTACCCTGGGTTGATAATGTGTTATGGCCTGCCAAACATAATAGTCATTGCGGTCTATATCAATGGATAAGAGATCAAAATCAACAGGTACATTCCCTTTCTGAAACAGCTGTTCAATATTCTCTGCCGTAATAAAACCCTGTATCGCATTCAGGTTTCCCTGTGCAAAGGCTTTTGAGAAATTTTGTTTGATGGTGTTGATATTTTCATCGCTTCCGTCAATCCACAAACCCTTCCATCCTTTGTATAAGAGATAGGTGGTATTGGTTTCCACACCGGTTTCCACGCCAAATTCAACAAAGTATTGATTGGTGGTTCCGATACGTCGGAAGATCTCTTCAATAATGCCATCCTCCCCAAACTGTGAGAAAGCCTGAAACTCAAAACGGTTAAGTTTATCCGCTGATTCATAACGGGCATTATGATACAGATTACGCTGCAGGTATTCATCTATCTGCAAATGATCGGCCTTGGCCAGTTTGCGGTCAATATTTTCGAGAAAAAGGGTGCGGCGGAGTTTTACGTAGAGTTTTTCTTTAAAATTTCCGAAAGAAGACATCTTTTGTAATGATTGAATGATGGAATGAGTGAATGCTGGGGGTAAAAGTAAACTAAAAATGTAAAGTTCACCGTATCGTCCCCTCCTTTACATTTGTAGTGTATGAACAGGTTAAAAGGCATCTTATATGAACTCATTGGCTGGCTGGCTGCAATTGGGCCAAGAAAGCGAGGTTTGGGCAAGAAACTACTGGTTATCCGTGTGGATGAGATCGGTGATTTTATGCTATGGCATCCCTTCCTGAAAGAGATCGCAACGGCAGATGCCTACAAAGGCTATGAATTCCATTTCTGCGGAAACCAAAGCTGGAAACCGCTTTTTAACCAGTTTGATGCGGAATGGGTATCAAAAAGTTTCTGGATAGATAAGATCCGTTTCAAAAAAGAGATCGGGTATCGTTATGGCTTTCTGAAACAGGTTTACCGGGAAGGCTATGATATAGTGATCAACCCAACTTTCTCAAGAGATAAACGTTACGATGACAGTATTGTAAAGGCAGCCAGGGCCAAAGAAAGAATAGGCATGACAGCTAACCTCGAAAGTGTTCAATCTTATGAGACCGGATACGACAAAACCCTCTATAATCAATTATTTGAACGCCGGGAGAAACCTATATTTGAATTTTACAGAAACCGTTTTTTCACTGAATTTGTCATTCAAAAACATTCTACAATATCCGATACCAAAATTGATCAAAACCGTTTACCGGCCTTTCCCATTCAGGTTCCTGATCAATATTTTGTGGTGTTTCCTGGCTCCAGAAGCAAGGCCCGTATCTGGCCAACGGAACATTTTGTGCAGGTAAGTAATTATTTATTTGAGCAATACGGCTGGACTGCCGTTGTATGTGGAACAAAAGGCGACAGAGTATATACTGATGCTTTTATCGGTCAATATAAAAAACCGATACTGGACCTTACCGGTAAAACCTCATTAATAGAGATGCTGACAGTATTTACACAAGCCCATTGTCTGTTATCTGTAGATACTGGCTCTGTTCACCTTGCTGCATCTGTGGGATGTACTGTATTCGGTATTTTTAACGGGTCCCAATACAAACGCTTCGCACCCTATCCCAAAGAAATGGCTGCCAATTTTTATGCTGTTTATCCCGATGATGTTGAGGAGGAATTAAAAGACGATTCGATGGTAAAACAGAAGTATGAATATGTGGTTAGGGTTCCCTATGCTTCTGTGAGAGCGGAGAAAGTGATCTTAGCAGTGCATGGGCATTTTAGTAGTTAGTAGTTAGTAGTTAGTAGTTAGTAGTTAGTAGTTAGTAGTTAGTAGTTAGTAGTTAGTAGTTAGTAGTTAGTAGTTAGTAGTTAGTAGTTAAAAAACTCGGAAATTGCGGGATTTATTGTAAAAACTCAAAACTCAAAACTACCAATTCTCCAATCCTAACTTTTTCTTCAGGCTGAAAAGCCATTTACCAAAGGAGGTCTGCAATAGATAGTGCAACAATTTCAACCTGAGTTGCCAGAAGATCAATAACCAGGAAAATCCGAAATAGGATTCATATACTTTCCGGTTCTCTTTCAGGGAATCCAAATATTTGGTGTTGCTGATGCCGCTGTCATCAAAGATCACGATCACTTTATCAAGGTAGGTATAAGGCTCATCTGCTATGCGGCACATCAGATCATAGTCCATCGCTATCTTGTATTCACTGCTGAACAAACCTATCCTGCTGTACACTTCCTTCTTTACAAACCAGGTGGGATGAGATACGCTGCGCATTCCGCGGTATAATTTGGATCTGTCGAACGGCTTGCCAACTACCACTGGCTTACCGGCACGGATCATTTCAATATTTCCACTGATCCACTGCAGCGAGGGATGGGGTATGAAGGTTTTGGCAACAACCTCCAATACATCATCAGCAGCATAAATATCACCCGCATTCAGAAATTGAGTGATGACCCCTGCTGCCTTATTTATACCCTTATTAAAGGCATCTGTTATCCCCTTATCTCTTTCATTGATCCATTTACGATAAGCCGGCTGAGGGGTTTGTAAAAGCCATTGCTCAATATCCGTTGTGCAAGACCCGTTAACGATCCAATGTTCATCAGGCACCAGGGTCTGGGCATCAACAGAGGCGCAGGTTTTTTGAAGATCTGTGAGGTTGTTGAAACAAATGGTAATAATGGAAATACCTGCCATTATGTAAATCTATTGAATATCAAATATTGAACAAGGAATATTGAAAGTTGACGACATTTCTACGAGAAGGTACGACGAGGAGAAATCTTTTGAAGAAACCGAATAGCCTGAAAAAATTTCTCATAATTCTTCATCGAAATGACGTGCTAACATACTACGCTACAATATTCCCCAGTTTTTCCAGAAACAAAGCCAACCCCTTCCGCTTCTCTTCATCCAGACGGTAACTGATATTTTGGGTATAATACGTCATGAGATCGTATACCGGATAAGGGTTTTCAGCCACAACTTCGCTGAGGTGTGAAACACCATACCCATTGGCGCGGTTAAATGCATCTTCAAAGTCTTCTCCCAAAGGTTTATTGGCCACCCATGCAGCAAATACAAAGGGAAGACCGGTATGTGCTTTCCAGGCAGCAGCCAGATCATAGGAATAAGCAGATATTTTCCTTTGTTCAAGGGCCCGGTCGCCAATAACGATACCAGCTGTGGTTCCCCTGATCGATGATCTGAAATCCTCTTTGGCATTTTCCAGAACGGGACTCAGTTTCCAGTACTCTTTTAATAAAACCTTTGCCAGATTTACCGATGTGCGGCTTTGGTAATCCAATAAAACGGTGGTTACCTGCTCAATGGGCACTTCGCTGAAAAGCGCTACTGAAGCCACTTCTCCAACAGCTCCTATGCAATAATCTGTAATAATATGGGCCTCTTTCAAATGTGGAATAATGGCAACGGGTACCAGACCCACATCAATCTCATCATTGAGCAGCATTGCGGCTACTTTGGAGGGGTATTCTTCCATCAGATCGATCCTGTTCATCAGTCCTGAACGCCTTAATCCAAACAATAATGGCCGTGTATTTAGATAACTTACGGCCCCAACGCGTATTCTCTTGTCCAATTCGGCTAATTTTGCACAAAGAAAACCCATTAGTAATTAATAATTAGCAATTAATAATTAAAAATTACAGCGGGAGGTTGACCCTAAACCGTCATCCATTCTTAATTTTTAATTATTAATTTTCAATTAGTTGTATGGAACTCAGCAATCTCTCAGCCATTTCCCCTATCGACGGTCGTTACCGTAAGCAGGTAAGTCATCTTGATGAATTCTTTTCAGAATATGCACTTATCAAATACAGGGTACTGGTAGAGATCGAATATTTTTTCTTTCTGGCGGATAAAAAGTTTTTCAAGCTTACTCCCAAAGCGCGGTTGCAGCTGAAGAAAGTGATGGACGAATTCAATGTTACAGATGCACAACAGATCAAACAGATCGAATCCATTACCAACCACGATGTAAAAGCGGTTGAATACTTTTTAAAGGAACAACTGGATAAAGCAGGGATCTCTAACCTGAAAGAATGGATCCATTTTGGATTGACCTCTCAGGATATCAATAATACGGCTATCCCTTTAAGCTGGAAGCATTGTATGGAGCATGAATACCTGCCGGCAATTATTAATATACAGAGCAGTCTTTACCAACTGGCCTCACAATGGAAGCATATTCCTTTGCTGGCCCGTACACACGGGCAACCGGCATCGCCTACCCGGTTAGGTAAAGAGTTTATGGTATTTGTGGAAAGACTGAATAATCAGATTGAATTATTTTCAAGTATTCCTTATGCAGCCAAATTTGGCGGAGCCACCGGAAATTTCAATGCCCATCATGTAGCATTTCCAAAAAAGAACTGGGTGGTATTGGGTAATGAATTTGTGGAAGATGTTTTGGGATTACAACGTATGCAGTTTACTACTCAAATAGAGCATTATGACAGCCTGGCTGCACACTTCGACAGCATCAAACGCATCAATAATATATTGATCGATCTTTGCAGGGATATATGGACCTATATCAGCATGGATTATTTCAAGCAAAAGACCAAAAAAGGCGAAGTAGGTTCTTCTGCCATGCCGCATAAAGTAAACCCCATCGATTTTGAAAATGCAGAAGGCAATCTGGGTATGGCCAATGCCTTGCTCGAACATCTTTCTGCCAAATTACCCGTTAGCAGATTACAGCGTGACCTCACAGATTCTACCGTTTTGCGAAATATAGGAGTACCTATAGCCCATGTAGCCATAGCCCTCAAATCTTTGGAAAAAGGTTTGGGCAAACTGGTATTGAATGAAGCCAAATTAAAAGCCGACCTCGAAAATAACTGGGCCGTAGTAGCCGAAGCCATACAAACCATCTTGCGCCGAGAAAACTATCCCAATCCTTATGAAGCTTTAAAAGATCTTACCCGAGGTAAAGATGCGATCGATAAAAAAGCGATACAGGATTTTATCAGCAAACTGAAAGTGAGTACCTCTGTTAAAAAAGAGCTCAAAGCCATTACCCCCTTGAACTATGTTGGGGTGAATCCGGAATATTAGTATTAAAGAACTATTGGAAAGCCAAAAACTTTCCAATAGTTAATGCTTTTTGTATATTGTAGGTATCTCAATCATACGATATGCCTGCCAACCACACGCGCCGAGCCTTTCTCCAAACCATCAGTCTGGGTTTGGGTACAACACTTGCTTTTCCTTCGATCATTCATGCAAAGCCTTCTTTTCAAAAAAAGAAATTAGGTATTGCATTGGTTGGATTGGGGAGTTATGCCAAAAACCAATTAGCCGTTGCCCTTGCACAAACCGATAACTGTTATCTCGCAGGTATTGTAACCGGCACACCCGCCAAAGCTGAGGAATGGAAAAGAAAATACAATATCCCCGAAAAGAATATCTACAACTATCAAAGCTTTGATCAGATAGCCGATAATAAAGACATTGATATTGTCTATATCGTTCTTCCCAATTCCATGCACCATGAATTTGTATTGCGTGCGGCTAAGGCAGGTAAACATGTGATGTGTGAAAAGCCTATGTCGGTTTCTGTAAAAGAAGCAGAAGAAATGGTGGCAGCCTGCAAAAAAGCCGGCGTACAATTAGGCATTGGTTACCGTTTACATTTTGAGCCCTTTACGCAGGAGGTGATGCGTTTGGGCCAGAAAAAGATCTTAGGTGATGTTCGTTTTGTACAAACCAATTTCGGTTTCAGCATAGGTGATCCCACTCAATGGCGTTTAAAAAAAGAACTCGCCGGGGGCGGGCCTTTAATGGATGTGGGTATTTATTGTGTACAGGCCTCACGCTATGCAACCGGTAAAGAACCACTTTGGGTTACGGCACAGCTGGGCCCAATAACCGATAAACAACGTTTTACCACAGTAGAAGAATCCATATCCTGGCAAATGGAATTCCCGGATGGCATTATGGTGAATGGATTCAGTTCCTACAAATCCAATATTGAACAGCTATACGTTTCTGCTACCAACGGATGGTTCCAACTTGGTCCTGCATATGGTTATGGGCCACTCAAGGGCCGCACCAGCCAGGGAGAACTGAACCTCCCCGTGGTACATCACCAGACAGTTATGCTGAATGGGATCTGTAAAGAATTCCTCGAAAACAATAAATTTCCCGCTCATACGTCCGGAGAAGAAGGACTGAGGGATATGAAGATATTAATGGGCATTTATGAAGCTGCCAGAACAGGAAAAAAGATCAGTTTAGCATCTTAATAATCGGATTGGCGGATTTCGGATTAGCGGATTATTTTGTCTGCAAAATCCGCTAATCCGCTAATCCGCTAATCCGCAATTCGCAATTCGCTAATCAAATGAAAAACATAATCATCACAGGCACTAACGGCATGATCGGGCAACTGATACTGGAGTATTGTTTACAAAGAGAAGATGTAAATAAAGTAACCTCCATCACCCGAAAAAAAACCGGTATCACCCACCCGAAATTATTTGAGGTGATCCATGAAAATTACCTGAATTTCTCAACCATCAGGGAAACATTGCAGCAACAGGATATCTGCTTTTTCTGCATTGGCGTGTATACAGGACAGGTACCCAGAGATGAGTTCAGAAAAATAACGGTGGATGTAACAGAGGCTTTTGCCAAAGAGTTAAAACAACAAAGTCCGGAGACAGGTTTTTGTTTTCTAAGCGGACAGGGTGCAGACAGCTCAGAAAAAAGCAAGGTCATGTTTGCTTTGGATAAAGGCGTGGCTGAAAATATACTGATAGGACTCAACTTCAGGCATCTCGCCATTTTCAGACCGGGTTATATTTACCCCGTTACACCTAGAAAAGAGCCCAATACTTTGTATCGAATTTTTCGTGTGTTATATAAACCATTTCTCAGTAAGATCTATCCGAATATTGGCCTCACCTCAGCACAATTGGCGAGTGCGATGGTGAACATTGGGTTCAATGGAGGTGATAAAATTATTTATGAGAACAGTAAGATCAAATCATTAGCGGATTAGCGAATTACGGATTCGCGGATTTGCTGGCTTTTCTAAATCCGCTAATCCGCAATCCGCCAATCCGTTAATCTTAATATTTCAAGATAGAATATCCTTTCAACTGATACGTTGTCAATGTGGTGATCGCAGATAAGGCCGGACTTACTTCAGGGGTTACATTCTCTTTAGGGATATTTCTTTTGTTCAGCGATTGTCCACAAACAAAGATCTTTACACCGGCTTCTTTCAGTTCTTTAAAGAGGGGTACGTTGGGGTTATCCACGTTGAACTTCTTTTTGTATTCTTCATTGTTTACTACAAACTGTGCAGCCGGGCCATGTATCACCATGATCAAGTGAAATTTATTAGCGGGCACACCGCCTAAAGCATGCAGGTTTACCACAGCAGCTACTTTATCAAAGAATTCATGCACAGCTTCGGGTTTGGCATTTTCTGAACTTACTTCTACAATTACCTTATAATCCATCTTGGGATCGGGATTCTCAACAGAGAATGGTACTTCCGTAACGGTACCAAAATGTTTGATAACCGGGTTTACCTTGGTTTGTGCATTAGCGGATACAACCAAAACGGTGCAAAACAATAAACAGGCGATTCTTTTCATATCTATCAATTATTGAACCAAGATAAGACTATTTTCTTCTATCTGGGTGTTGAAAAAAACAGCCGTATTATTCTCACCGGCCTGCTTCTTTTGCTTACTTTCATAGCAAACAACTATGCTTATGATCAGGATACTTCATTCTTTCTGTTTGGTGGCATTGATCGCCTTTTCAGTCAATGCTCCTGCGCAAAGCAGAAAATCTACAGACACCTATTACCAAACCAGTGAGGTACAACCGTTAATGGCCCAATATGAGGCCGACCGGGGTAGCCTTAACCGGTTTTACCTGATACTCAATTCACCTGAGAGAAGGGAGCGTTTTAAAAAGAACTGTCAAGATTATCTGAAGCAATTGCAGCAATTGGATTTTGATAAAATGAAAACCGGCAGCAAGGTTGATTATATTCTTTTCAAAAGACAACTGGATAATGAGATCCGTATACTGGATCAGGAAGCCACCGAATACACTGCCATCTATAAATACGTTTCTTTTGGTGACCCAATTTATCAATTGGAAAAACTTCGCCGCCGGGGAACTACTTTGAACAGTGAGGAACTAGCCGGCAAATTAATGGCAGTGCGTAACCTTTTACAGACCGCTTCCAACAACCTCAGCAAAGAGGGTCTGATGGATATGCCCTTATCCATACGCGCAGAAGGAACAGTGAGAGGTTTGCAGACTGCGTTGAAAAGTGTGTATGATTTCTACTATGGCTACGATCCAAAGTTTACCAGATGGATCCCTACCCCCTATAAATCACTCGATTCTTTGTTAAGCGTTTATGCTAACCTGATAAAAAGCAAGGGTAATAAATCAACCTTACAAAAAGAAGATGCCAGCGGTATCGTAGGCAACCCAATTGGTAAGGACGAACTGATCAGACAGTTGAAATATGAAATGATCCCTTATACTCCGGATGAACTCATTGATATCGCCAACAAAGAGTTTGCCTGGTGTGATGCTGAAATGCTGAAAGCCTCACGTGAAATGGGTTTTGGCGATAACTGGAAAGCCGCATTGGAAAAAGTAAAGAACAGTTATGTTCCTGAAGGTGAGCAGCCTGAAATGATCATGGGATTATACAACCAGTCTGTTGATTTTTTAAAGAAAAACGATCTGGTTACCATACCACCATTGGCAGAAGAAACCTGGCGTATGAATATGATGTCGGCCAGGCAACAATTGGTTAGCCCTTTCTTTCTTGGCGGAGAAACACTGCTTGTATCCTACCCTACATTCGGAATGGATTCTGCTGCACGCATGATGAGTATGCGCGGCAATAACCCGCATTTTTCACGCGCCACAGTTCACCACGAACTGATTGCGGGTCACCATTTACAGGGATTCATGAATAACCGGTTTAAATCTTACCGCCATTATAATACACCTTTCTGGACAGAGGGCTGGTCTCTATACTGGGAATTTATTTTGTGGGACATGAAATTTCCACGCTCACCGGAAGACCGTGTAGGTATGCTGTTCTGGCGCATGCACCGTTGTGCAAGGATCATCTTCTCGCTGAATTATCATTTAGGTAACTGGTTACCACAACAGTGTATCGACTTCCTGGTAGACAGGGTTGGTCATGAAAGAGCCAATGCAGAAGGAGAAGTACGCCGCTCTTTTACCGGAGGATATGGACCTTTGTATCAATTGGCTTATATGACAGGCGCATTCCAGTTTTATGCCTTGAAAAAAGAAGTGGTGGATAAAGGCAAAATGAGTTACAAACAATTCCATGATGCTATTTTGAGAGAGAACAATATGCCCGTTGAAATGGTACGTGCCATCATCACCAACCAGCCTTTGACCAGAGATTTCAAAACATCCTGGAGATTCTATGCCAAATAAGCATTGTTCAATCGCTGTATAACCAATAAAAAAACACCATCCTTACTGGATGGTGTTTTTTTTATTAACCTGGTAACTATCCCTTGAATTATTTTATTTCCCGAATTTTTTCTTCAGTAAACTCAACGCATCATCCACACTCATTTCAGCTGTTTCTTTGGTCTTTCTGTCAAACTTCTCACTCCTAACTCCAGACTTCAGACTTTTCCCTGGTGCTTCTTCCGTTTGTTTGATGGATAAAGCAATCCGTTTTCTTACAACATCCACTTCCAGAATTTTTACATTTACTTTTTGCCCGAGTTTCAAAGCCTCCCCGGGATCTGTGATGTATTTATGAGCGATCTCGCTTACATGCACAAGACCATCCTGTTTTACACCAATATCAATAAAAGCACCAAAACGGGTAAGGTTGGTTACCGAGCCAGGAACGATCATACCTACCTGAACATCTTCGATCTTATAGATATTGGCAAATTCAAATTGTTCCAACTCGCTACGTGGATCGAGGCCCGGCTTTTTTAATTCGTTCAGGATATCCCTGATGGTAAGTTCTCCAAAATGTTCTGTTACATATTTCCCGGGTTCGATCTTCTTCAGGATGTCTTCACTACCGATCATGGTTTTTACATCAATGCCCAGATCTGCCGCCATCTTTTCAACCAATGAATAGGCTTCGGGATGAACAGAACTGGCATCAAGCGGGTTAGCGCTTTCTTTGATCCGCAAAAAACCTGCACACTGCTCGTATGCTTTACCACCCAGCCTTGGCACTTTCAGTAATTGTTCCCTGCCGGTAAAACCACCCAGTTCATTTCTGTATTTCACAATATTTTCTGCCAGTGATCCGCCGATACCGCTCACATAACTCAATAAATGTTTGCTAGCGGTATTCAGGTTTACGCCTACACTATTTACACAACTTACAACGGTCTGGTCCAGTCTTTCTTTTAAACGAAATGCATTTACATCATGCTGGTACTGCCCTACCCCAATACTTTTGGGATCGATCTTTACCAATTCAGCCAGAGGATCCATCAATCTTCTGCCAATACTTACAGAACCCCGAACCGTAACATCGTAGTCGGGAAATTCTTCGCGTGCAGTTTCTGACGCTGAATACACAGAAGCCCCGTCTTCATTCACCATAAAAACAGGAAGGCCTAAATTGATCTTTTTGATAAACTGTTCGGTTTCTCTTCCAGCTGTTCCGTCACCAATCGCAAATACTTCAATATTAAATTCTTTAACCAGTGAACGGATCTTATACTCACTATCCATCATCCGGTTATTTTCGTGAACATAGATCAGGTCTGTTTTCTTCAGTTCCCCTTTCTCATCCAAACAAACCACTTTACAACCGCTGCGGTAACCAGGATCAATAGCCAATATTCTTTTGCTGCCCAAAGGTGAACTCAATAATAACTGGCGAAGATTTTCAGCAAATACATTGATCGCATCTTCATCTGCTTTCTGTTTTAAAGCAGTACGAAATTCACTCTCCAGACTGGGTTGTAATAAACGGCGGTAAGCATCCCTGATCGCTTTCTTTACATGTTCGGTTGAAGGTGTAAGGGCTTTTACATATTCTTTCTCCAGTATCTCCAATGCGTCTTCTTCAACAGGCGAAATGGCCATACGGAGAAACCCTTCTAAAAATCCTCGTAACACGGCGAGTATGCGGTGCGAAGGAACTTTATGTATGGGTTCCGAAAAATCAAAATAATCTTTGTATTTGACCCCTTCTGTTTCTTTATCGGTAAGTACCTTACTTTGTAAACTGGCTTTATCTTCAAAGAGTTTACGAAGTTTGGCACGCAGGTTCACATCTTCATTTACGGTTTCTGAAATAATATCCCTGGCACCTTGCAATGCTTCATCTACCGTTTTTATTTTTTCGTTGATGTATTTTTCTGCCTCAATAGAAATATCAACTGCCGTTTGTTCCAGCATTAATAAAGCCAGTGGCTCCAATCCGTTCTCCCGCGCCGTTTGTGCTTTGGTTTTGCGTTTGGATTTATAAGGGAGATAAATATCTTCCAGTTCCGCTAACGTAGTTGCAACATTAATCTTTCCCTGCAGGTAATCTGTCATCTTACCCTGCTCCGTGATAGATTTCTCAATAAAGGCTTTTCTTTCTGCAAACTCTTTACAGAATTTTGCTTCATCCTGTATCAGCAGGATCTGTACTTCATCCAATCCACCCGTCATATCTTTGCGGTAACGGGCAATAAAAGGAACGGTAGCGGCTTCGGAGAACAATTGTAAAACGGCCTCTACCTGTTTTCTACTGATATTGATTTTTGATGCGATCTGTGAAGCAAATTCCAACATAAAAGATTAATCGTTTTTTAATGGCTCAAAAAGACTGCGAAAGTAATTGTATCGTTCATACAGTAGCCAAACTACCCTCAATTTATTTATGCCCAAGTTCCTTTTGCTCATATTGTCTTTGTTATGCTTAGAAACCGGCTTCTCGCAAACCAATGGCACATGGATCGGCATCGGAGAATATCTCCCGGGTTCTCCAATCGGCAGAACCATGAACAAAATGGCCGCCGATAAGGTGCTTGTTTTCCATGTAGCACCGGATGGCAGAGTTTCAGGCAATCTGGCAACTGTTTATAACCGTTCTAAAGCCGTATTACCCACAGAAGATGGCGATCAGTTTTTTAATGTTACCGGAAAATATGATACCCGAAATCAATCATTGCTTCTGGTGATCACACATCTCAGATCCAAACCCGACTCAACCGATAGTTATCTTACGTTCAGATTTCCAGATAGTGTTTATTATAGCCTCTCCGTTAGCAAACAGAACAACAGAACTGTGATAACGGGTATTGCCGATCCGGTATTGAATAAGAATGCTATTAATGAATGGGTAGGCTCGTTTATAGGTGGCGGATTAAGAAAAACTGAGGGAAAAAAAGAGGATACACATATCCTTCCGTTAAGGGTCAGGTTTGATAATGAAGCAGCACTATCCCAGCAACCTACAGTAATTACGCAAAGTTTGTCACGCGATCCGGTTACTACAGCCATCCCCCGTTTTACTAATATTCAACGCACGATCACTCTCGACACTTCCTTCATCAAGCTCGATCTGTATGATAACGGTGAAATTGACGGAGATATCGCTACGCTGGTATTGGACGGAAAGATCATTCTTGATAAACAACTCCTGGGAGCTAAGGCTGCAACCGTATTTCTAAACCTTGCCCGTACCGGTAAAGAACATACACTTGAGTTGTTTGCTAATAATCTGGGGACTATCCCACCCAATACTGCTTTACTGGTTCTTACCTGCAATAAGAAGCGGTATGAGATCAACCTATCCTCAGATGAAGTATCCAACGGTACGGTAAAACTTGTATTTAAAGATTAAGCGATGCGGATAACTTTTGCAGGAAAACGATCCGCATAATTACGGATCATGGAACGGATCACTTCGTTCTCGGGATATTCAGTAAGATGCACTTTTATTTTTTCCAGGGCTGTAATATCTGCATGATTCGGAATCTGCCCCATACCATAAAACTTTCCTTTTTCTACCAATACACAGGCTTCTTTATCCCTGATCAGAAAAGTTTCTTTTTGTGCTTTCATCCAATCCAGCGCTTTCTTTACAGCCTCATTATACGCTTCGGGTTCGGGTAAAACATGGCCGGTGGTATTATCCAGGAAACATAGCACAGGATGCAGTTCAAAATCCTTAACCAATTTCCACAAATGACGGTGTGCATCTGCCAGCATTGAGAATGTTATAACCGGGCCGGAATGTTTACTTTTTTTATCGATCGCCAACCGCAGGTACCCCCTGTTATCTTCAAACAGATAGATCCCCCATAACTGTTCATACCTTTTCTGGCTTTTATTATAGATGGGCCATAAGCGTTTGATCTCAACACTTTCCAATAAGGATGCGGTAAATTCTGTTGGACAAACCGTATGTGTGATCGAATAAATACT
>CANGOX010000019.1 GCA_947455605.1 Chitinophagaceae bacterium | reverse complement strand
GAACAGGTTGATACCCTCTACCAGAAAAGCATTGATTTTGCCAAAAATACCATGCTGGATAAGAACCATGATTATGGAGAAGCCTGGCGTGAAATGAGTCAGCAGAGCTTCGCCGATCTGATCCTGATGAAACTGATGCGGATCAAACAGATCCTGAGCAACGACGGTAAGACCCTGATCAGTGAAGGCATCGATGCCAATTATGTAGACATCATTAATTATTCCGTTTTTGCTTTGATCTTAATTGAAGAAGGAAAACACTAATACACTTTCATGAAAACATTTTTGCTGATCATTCGTTGGGTAGTAGGATTATTGTTTATTTTTTCGGGTTTGATAAAGGCCAATGATCCATCCGGACTGAGTTATAAAATGCAGGAATTCTTTGAAGTATGGGGATGGAATTTCCTGAACGATTATACATTGGCTTTTGCCTTACTGATGAATGTATTTGAAGTATTGGCCGGCGTAGCCGTGATCATTGGATGGAGAATGCGTTTGTTCAGCTGGTTGTTATTACTGTTGATCATTTTCTTTACTTTCTTAACAGGTTATGCTTTATTCTCAGGCAAGATCAAGACCTGTGGTTGTTTTGGCGATTGCCTGCCTTTAACACCTGCACAATCTTTTGGTAAGGATATCTTCCTGCTGGTGATGATTCTGATCTTATTTGCTGCCAGTAAAAAGATCAAGAGCTCCGTTAAACCCTTTGCAGCAGTCTTTCTTTTGATATTGGTCACTGCAGCTACTTCAGTAGGGCAGTGGTATGTACTCCAGCATTTGCCAATCGTGGATTGCTTGCCTTACAAAAAAGGAAATAATATTCTCGAACAGATGAAAACGCCTGCAGGCGCTGTGCCCGATAGTTTTTCGATTGTGTTTATATACAAAAAAGCAGGTAAGCAGATCGAATTTGATCAGATGCATTTTCCTGCCGATTTTGATTCAACCTTTGAGTATGTTGACCGTAAAGATAAATTGGTAAAGAAAGGGAATGGCTTACAGGCTAAGATCGTTGATTTCTCTCTTCAAACACTCTCAGGTAATGATACTACTGCGGCGGTACTTTCACAAACAGGTCCTTATATCATGGTTCTGGCAAAAGATATGGACCAGGTAGAAAAATGGTCAGGCGGATTTGAAACCATTGCCAGACAGGCGCAGCAGAAAAATATTCCCATCCTGATTGTAACAGCCGATGCGGATAAAGCAGTATCCAAACTGCCCAATACAACAATCGTAAAATGTGATGCCACAGTTTTAAAAACAGCGGCAAGGGTTACACCTACTTATTTCTTTATGAAAGGAGCAGAAGTATTGAATAAGATCAGTTATGTAGATTTTCAGAAAGTATTGGATGCTGCCAATAACCTTAAATAGATAACTGAATCGTATGCTCAGCTTTCTCACCAAAAAAATATTATATGGCTTATTGGTGCTGATGGGCGTGGTGGTGATCGTGTTCTTTTTGTTCCAGGGTTTTGGAGATCCTGCACGGTTAGTGCTGGGTCAGTCCGGCGATAGCACCACCATGAAAAATATCCGCAAAGAACTGGCACTCGACCAGCCCAAATGGAAACAGTTTGTGATGTATCTCAATGATGTTTCTCCTGTTGCAGTTCATTCAAAAGAAGATATTCAGAAAAAACAACTCCGTGGGTTATTTATGGGTGGAGATACAAAGTTTGGGATAAAAATTCCGTATCTCAGAAGATCCTATCAAACCAAAAAAGAAGTTGGCGCAGTATTGATGGAAGCCCTGCCCGGAACTTTGTTATTGGCTTTGGCTGCTATGTTACTGGCAACAGTTGTTGGTGTATTATTAGGCATACTCGCAGCCGTAAAACAAAATACCTGGATGGATACTTCTTCTGTATTTGCCAGTGTACTCGGTATTTCTGCACCTTCATTTTTTACCGGCATAGTATTGGCCTATCTGTTTGGTTTTGTTTTGAACAGGTACACAGGTTTACACATGACAGGCAGTTTATTTAATACGGATCCGTTCAATGGAGAAGAACTGCAACTCAAAAATTTAATACTGCCTGCTATTACTTTAGGTATCCGCCCTTTGGCTATTATTACACAATTAACCAGAAGCTCTATGCTGGATGTACTGGACCAGGATTATATCCGCACAGCCTATGCAAAGGGATTGAGTAAAAAAGTGGTTGTGTTCCGCCATGCATTACGCAATGCATTAAACCCTGTGATAACGGCCATTACCGGATGGTTTGCCGAATTACTCGCAGGTGCATTTTTTGTAGAATATATTTTTGGCTGGAAGGGGATCGGAAAAGTTACGGTTGATGCCTTAGAAAAATTAGATTTCCCTGTAGTAATGGGTAGCGTGTTGATCACGGCTACTTTTTTTATTATAGTAAATCTTCTGGCAGATGTATTTTATGGCGTTGTTGACCCCCGAGTAAAAATCAAATAATCCTCTGCTACTCTGCGGTGAATAGGAACCCTTTTTCACTGCAGAGTAGCAGAGAAACAGAGTAACCCGCAGAGAAAATCATTGGATGATCACTTCATTGATCACTTTCTCCCCAAACGCCTCATTCACTCTCTCAATGATCAGAGGTTTTTGAAACATCAGCTCATTCTTTAAGGGCCCAACTGCTGTATGGATAAATAATTTCTGGTTAATGATCTGGATCTTATCTGTGTATTTGGCAATCGTTTTACCCATCAGTGTTTCCCAGATCTCTTCAATCTGCACAGCACGGATACCATTGCGGAGATGGCTCTTGTTCAGAAACCCCTTAATTGCGTCGCCGATGTGTTTTTCAGACATGTGTAAAATTAGTAATTAGTAATTAGTAGTTAGTAATTAATTAATTAGTGTAGCCGTATCCCCATACCATTACTAATTACTAACTACTAATTACTAATTAATGAAGTTCTATCAATTGAAACGTAACCTCTATCTCCAAAAGCTGCTTCTGCAATCGCTCAGCATGTGTATCAGTAATAAAAACCTGTCCATCACTCTCCGTACAAACCCAATGTAACAATTGAAACATCCTTTGCTCATCCAGTTTTTCAAATACATCATCAAGCAAGAGAATAGGGGTGAAGCCTTTTTTTTCTTTCAGGGTTTGCCATTCTGCCAGCTTTAAGGCAAATAGCAGGCTTTTTCTTTGTCCCTGCGAAGCCTCTGTTTTGAACTGGGATTGATCCATATAAAACACAAGATCATCTCTGTGTATACCTGCGGTGGTTCTTTGCACGGCCAGGTCTTTTTGTTGGGTGGCTTTTAACAGGGCTTCAAAATCATCTGTTAATAACTGACTGGCGTATTGCATGGAAAGACCATCATCTTTTCCCGCAATACGCTGATAGATGGAACCGGTGAGGGTGAGAAAATCTTGTAAGAATGCTTTGCGTTCTGTAAAAATATAATTGCCCGAACGGCAAAGCTGGTCATTTAAAATACCAAGTAATGCATCATCAATAGATCCGGTATCGGCAGCTCTTTTTAAGAGGCTGTTCCTTTGTTGTAATAGTTTATTATAATCGATCAGGTTGGAGAGATAGTTTTTATTGATCTGCGAAAGCAGGGTGTCTATAAATTTTCTTCTTTCCTCACTTCCCCCTGCAATCAGTACAATATCATCCGGGGCGATCATCACACAGGGAAACTTACCGATATGTTCTGAGAACTTTTTGTACACTTCTTCATCCAGCACCAATTCCTTCCGGTTATTCTCGCGGAGAATACACACTAAGTGGCGGGGCTCATTTTCCAGTTCATAATTTCCTTCTATGCGCATGCCCTGTAATCCATGGTGCACATTCTGGCTGTCTGGGCGGGCAAAATAACTTCTGGAAAAACTCAGGTAATAGATGGCATCCAGCAGGTTGGTCTTTCCCGTACCGTTTGCCCCGCAAATACCTACAACTCTTTCTGTAAAAGCAAAACTTTGCTGCACATAATTGCGGAACTGAACCAGTGATATTGTCTGAAGCCTGAGCATTGAATGGGCAAATTAAACCAGAACCCGCTTAATTATTCATGTTGAGTATGGCAGAAAGCATTTATTTTTATTAAAAATTCGGTTTTGAAGACGATACTCTCCGAACAACAACTGGCACTCACCGTAAAAAGGCTGGCTCACCAGATTCTGGAAAATAACCTTTCACTCGAAAATACCGTGCTCATCGGCCTGCAGCCAAGGGGCATCTGGCTCAGCGACCGTATTGTACAGGAATTACAAAAGATCGTTGATCCTGCCCATATTCAATACGGCAAGCTGGATATCACTTTTTACCGGGATGATATCCGCAAAAGCCTTCATATTGCCAATGCAACCGATATTCCCTTTAACCTGGAGAACCGAAAAGTGGTGTTGATCGATGATGTGCTCTATACAGGGCGCACGATCCGCGCGGCTTTGGACGCTTTACTGGCTTTTGGAAGGCCATCAAAAGTGACGCTTTGTGTACTGGTAGACCGAAGGTTTAACCGCGAATTACCCATACAACCCGATTATACAGGCAAAACAATTGATACCATCATTTCCCAAAAAGTTATTGTGAATTGGAAAGAGACAAATGGGGTAGATGAGGTTGTTTTAATGTAGTGGTGAAGGATCAAGAATCAAGGATCAAGAATCAAGGTGCAAGGCACAAGAATCAAGAGTCAAGGGTCAAGGTTTAGTGGGTTAGGAAGAAGAATGGGGTAGAGAAATACAAAGTCTATAATAAAAAGTTCTTTTTATATGTCAAAGGAATTGGAGGATCGGTTTGGGAAATTTGCCATGCGGGTTCGCGATTTTTGCCAAAAGTGCAAGTGGGATGCGATTAACCGTGAATATGTTAGCCAACTAATCCGGTCAAGCGGTTCCATCGGAGCCAATTATATTGAAGCTTCAGATAGTCTGGGCAAGGCCGACGAGCTCATGAAATTGAAAATATCCCGCCGGGAAGCCAAAGAATCCATCCATTGGTTAACCCTGATACTTTTATACGAAAATACCCAACTGGAATCCGACCGGCATCTTCTGATTACAGAAGCCAACGAAATCAACAAGATCCTCTCCTCCATCATCAACAAATTAAGCCATTAAAATCCTCCCAACATCGTTTAACCAGAGACTTGTTTGTTGAACCTTGTGCCTTGATTCTTGTTTCTTGAATCTTGTTTTTCGTATTCCTTCCAATACACTATCTTTGATTTTTAATGAAACTATCTACCAAACATCTTCTTGGTATCAAGGATCTCAACAGAGAAGATATTCAGTTAATTCTCTCCACTGCCGAGCAATTCAAAGAAGTTTTACAAAGGCCCGTTAAGAAAGTACCCTCGCTGCGCGATATTACGATCGTAAACCTGTTTTACGAGAATTCAACGCGTACCCGTATGTCTTTTGAACTGGCGGAAAGACGGCTTTCGGCAGATGTGCTCAATTTTGCGCTGAGTAGCTCCTCTTCCGCAAAAGGAGAAACCCTGCTCGATACAGTCAACAATATCCTGAGTATGAAAGTGGATATGGTGGTTATGCGGCACAGCGCCTCGGGTGCTCCCCATTTTCTCGCCAAACATATTCCTGCGGCTATTGTGAATGCCGGCGACGGTATCAATGAACACCCTACACAGGCTTTACTGGATGCATTCTCCATGCGTGAGAAACTGGGCAAGCTGGAAGGCCTGAAAGTGGCCATCATCGGCGATATCATGCATTCACGTGTAGCATTGAGCAATATGTACCTGCTGCGTAAGATGGGTGCTGAAGTGGTAGTGGCAGGCCCACCAACCCTGATCCCTAAATATATATCCGAAGCCCTGGGCGTACGTGTAGAATATAACCTCAAGAAAGCGCTTCAATGGTGTGATGTGGCGAATGTGCTGCGTATCCAGCTGGAGCGCCAGAATCAACCCTTATTCTCATCCCTGCGCGAATACAATCTCGCATACGGTATTAAAAGGAAAATGCTGGAAAGCCTGGGTAAAGAGATCGTGATCATGCACCCGGGACCCATCAACCGCGGAGTAGAGCTGGACAGCGATGTAGCTGATGGCCCTTATTCCATTATCCTGAACCAGGTAGAGAATGGTGTAGCCGTAAGAATGGCAGTATTGTATTTATTGGCCAACCGCGAAAACTAAGAGAAGTACGAACTACAAAATACGAAGTATGAAGTGGGGTTTTCTCAGATTTTAGTTCGTACTTAGTACTTCGTAATTTATACTTGAAGCTGCTATGCAAAGAATCTGTCTTTTTCCCGGTACTTTCGATCCGGTTACCCTTGGCCATGTTGATATCATTAACCGTGCCATCCCTTTATTTGATAAGATCTTCGTAGGTATCGGTATCAATTCTGCCAAGAACCCCATGTTCAGTGCCGAGCAAAGAATGGAATGGTTCCAGGAGATCTATAAATTAGAACCTAAAGTATTAAGTGTAGTATACGATGGCCTTACAGTTAATTACTGTAAAGAAATCGGAGCCACCTTTATTTTGCGTGGCATACGGTATGTAAGCGATTTTGAATACGAGAAAACGATCGCCGATGCCAACCGTACCCTCGATAAGAATATTGAGACCATCTTCCTTACCGGGGAACCCAAATATACTTCGGTAGCCTCTACCATTGTTCGCGATATTATCCGTAACGGGGGAGATGCCTCTCCATTTTTACCGGATGAAGTAAACCGTTCCTTAAAAGCAAAATAATCCATGGTGATCTGGCATAAAAAAGATCTTACACTCAAAGATTTTGAAGGTCTGGGAAAGCATACCATGGGCGACCATATTGGCATACGCTTTTCCGAACTCGGGGAAAATTATCTCAAAGCCACCATGCCGGTTGATGAAAGAACCAAACAACCCTATGGGCTTTTACACGGCGGTGCTTCCGTAGCCCTGGCTGAAACATTGGGTAGTGTGGCTTCTGCATTAGTGATAGATACGGAGAATTTTATCTGTGTAGGACAGGAGATCAATGCCAACCATATCCGCGGCGTAAAAGGCGGACTGGTTACAGGCATCACGCATCCCATTCATCTGGGTTCTTCCTCCCATGTATGGGAGATCAAAATTTATGATGAGGCTGAAAAACTAGTCTGCATCAGCCGGCTTACCGTAGCCATCTTAAAAAAGCGATAAAGTCTTATCCCAAACCCCCAACTCCAAACTCCAAACTCCAAACTCCAGACTCCCAACTCCCAACTCACCCCCCCGCTTTCCTAACAACTTCCACCACATTCGCATAACTGTTCAGTAAACATTTTTCCAGATCAACACCTTTAACCCATCCGATCGCTGTGATGTCTTCTTCTGTTTGCGGTACCAATACCTGCTTACCACTCACTTTCATCGCGTACCAATGCGTTTCCTTGATCACCTCTTCTTTCAGGTAGGTATCAAAATATTCATGGTAACCGATCGAGATCAGCTCACCTCTTACAATGCCGGTCACACCGGTTTCTTCTTCCACTTCACGCACGGCGCATTGCTCAATGGTCTCGCCTTCATCCAGTTTGCCCTTGGGCAGATCCCATTTGCCGCGGCGGAATATCATCAGTAATTCCCCCGCATCATTCAATACCAAACCACCCCCGGCAATAATTTTTTTCTTCTCCATCGTGCATCAAATGTGAATACAATTTCCCAATTTCCCAATTCCAAAATTTCAAAATGACCTTACTTCGCAGCATGACAAACGAAAAAGCCGTTGCGGAGAAATTGCTGCAGGTTGCAGCTGTTAAATTGAGTCCCGAAAAACCCTTTACCTGGGCAAGTGGCTGGAAAAGCCCGATCTATTGTGATAACAGACGTGTTTTATCCTTCCCTTTCGTACGTGATTTTATCAAAAGCGAGTTATGTAATGTGGTTTTTGAACATTTTCCACAGGCAGAAGTACTGGCAGGTGTTGCTACAGCCGGTATTCCCTGGGGTGCGATGGCTGCTGACCAGTTAAAGCTGCCCTATATCTATGTACGTCCTAAACCCAAAGAACATGGACTGGGCAACCAGATAGAAGGCTATTATACCCCCGGGCAACGTGTATTGGTGATCGAGGATCTGATTTCAACCGGTAAAAGCAGTTTGCAGGTAGTTGATGTATTGAGAAAGGCAGGTGTGGAAGTGGTAGGCATGGTATCCATATTTACGTACGGGTTTGCACATGCAGATAAAGCGTTTGAAGATGCAAAAGTGCCTTACCGATCGCTCACCAATTATACCAACCTCATCAGTCTGGCAGTTGAAAAAGGACAGGTGAGTGCCGATACGGAACAATTACTGCTTCAATGGAGAAACGATCCCGCCAACTGGCAGGGAATTTGATTGATAAAAGGAAATATACCCCTATGAAAAAGATCATCCTCTTTCTCAGCATTATTTTTGCGGCTTCCTATGTGCATGCACAGCAACCCAAGCCCGAATGGATCACCGTTAAATCGGCTAATCTGAAGTGTTGGGAATGTAAAGAAAGGCTCGACAAATACCTCCTGATGGAGAATAAGGCCAATATGGAAAGCGGAATGATGGTTTGGAAGATCAACCTGCTGCAGGGAGAGATCAAGATCCAGTTCCTGCCCGACAGAACCAGCGCCTCAGCCATTAAAGCAGCCCTCAATAATGCAGGTTTCGATGCCGACGATGAAAAAGCTGAGCCCGACGCCTACAAAAAACTACCACCCATCTGCAAACGCGCCGAAGATGGCGGCGGACCGCAGAAGAATAAGCCATGTCATGTGCAGCCGGTCAATTGAATATTGAACGCTGAAGTAGTTGATAATAAATAACCCCATGCTTGAGCATGGGGTTATTCTGAATATTAATGCTGGCTTTAGCCATGATTGCATCTCGATATGCGAAGACAATCATGGCTAAAGCCTTTTATATTTCGGTGATTCTTCCCCAGCCTGAGGGCTGGAGATCATGTAATTATCCGGGTAATCGGCTACTTAAACAAAATGGGATTTTCAAATTACTTCAACATTCAATATTCCTTGTTCAATATTCAATATTCTAAAAGAGGCTCAGCGTGTGCCTCGCTTCATAATCAAACGGTACAGTTTTATAAAACCCTGCTTTTCCCACCCGGGTGGTTCCTTTTACATTGATCAGCACTTCCTTGCTGAAGAGAAGATTTAGTCCATTTTTCAGGACAGCTTTCATATCCACCACGATTTTCGAAGGGAGCATAAATTCCGACATCCGCGAAATATGCATCAGGGTATCGAGCTGGTATTTTCCCAGATAGGTATTATCCACGTAAACATCACAGTCCACTTTTTTCAGGTCCACCCCAAAACCGTTGGGGTTGTAGTACACCAGGTCCATGGCCAGAATGGTCTTGTCGAACCCCATATTCTGGATATGGATATTCTTCACATCTCTGTAATCAAAACTTTTTGGCGAACTGCAGGATGCCAGTAAACCGGCAAATAAGGCGAATAGGAGAACGTTTTTCAAAATGGGCTATTTGCCCGCAAAATAGGAGAGACTCGCCGATTTTCAATCTATGGTGCTGTTAATTTGTTTATATTCGTTACTAAATATATTGGCAAAAAAATGAGAAAATGTTGATTTTTTAGAGTCTAAAAATTTTAGTTAAATTAAAAAGTATTAAAATATTAGTTATCAATTGTTTACAACTGTTTATGTAAATTAAATAAACATGATAATGATATATAAAGTTGCTCATATCAGTCTTATAGAAAGATGATTAAACAGAACATTCATAAAGGTGCATTAATCATTGAAAATCAATATTTTCCATGTGTTAATTACATAAACACTTTGTTTCAATTTTCAAATGTAAAAATTGAGCAATATGAAACTTATCAAAAAATGAGTTTTCGGAACCGCAGCGTGGTAGCGGGGAGCAATGGGGTGGTTGATCTGTCGGTTCCTTTGGAAAACGGCCGTAACCAACGGCTGCTGATGAAGGAGGTACGGATCAGTTATTTGAGCAACTGGCAGGTACAACATTTTCGCACCATCGAATCCTGTTACAGCCGTTCCCCGTATTTTGAATTTTACCGGGATGGGGTTTGGGACCTGCTCCGGAAAAAGCAAAGCTTCCTCCTCGACATGAATCTGGAAATCCTGAACTGGCTGAAAAAGGTATTGAAGATCCCTGCCGGAATTTCGCTTACGGAGGGTTATGAGAAAAATTATCCGGAGGATGTGAAGGATCTGAGAAACCATTTCCTTCCCAAGAACCGTTTAGTGCAGGATGCCGGTTTCCGGTATACCCAGGTTTTTGAAGACAGGATCGGATTTCAGTCCAACCTGAGTATCCTGGATCTTTTGTTCTGTTCAGGGCCTGAATCCATCCATTTATTAATAGACAACAAATTGACTATTTAATGACTCTTTAACGAATAGGGTATACTCTTTAGGCTTAATTTTAAACCTTGCCTGTATCTGATTGCAAAAGGCAAATAAACCCCCGCTAACCCCCAAATGAAGAATACCAGACTCCTGTTGATTTTTGCTGTGCTATTGGGGCATATGGCAGGGTTTGGGCAGGACGTATCCAATAAAGGAAAAGACTTCTGGCTGGGATATGGTTACCACGTAAATATGGCCGGAAATCCTGCTGGGGGTGGTACACAGGATATGGTTCTTTATTTCACTTCCGATAAGAATGCAAATGTAACAGTGGATATCCCCGGTGTTGGGTATACCCAAAATTATACAGTGGTAGCTAATCAGGTGACCATTTCCAACCCCATACCAAAAACCGGGGCACAGGATGCCAGGGTTAATACCACCGGAACCTCAAATAGGGGAATACACGTTACCAGTGATGTGCCTATAGTTGCCTATGCGCATATTTACAATGCAAGCGTATCTGGCGCTTCTTTATTATTTCCTACCAATACATTAGGTAAAGATTATTATTCGATTAATTACACACAATCCTCTAATGCCGCCAATGCCAATTCATTCTTTTTTGTTGTGGCCACAGAAGACAATACCACAGTAGAGATTACACCATCTGCTACAAACCTAAATGGGTTAGCCGTTGGGGTGGCTACGCAAATTACCTTAAATACAGGCCAGGTTTATAATGTAATGGGCACCACATCAGGAAATCTGGGTACCGATCTGACAGGGTCAAGGATACGCTCAATCAGTTCAAACGGCAGTGGTGGATGTAAAAAAATTGCCGTGTTCTCAGGCGCAGGAAAAATGAGTATTGGCGGAGCCGGTAATGCGGGGGGAAGTGCCGATAATCTTTTTGCACAGGCTTTCCCTTCTGTGGCGTGGGGTAAAAAATACCTGACAGCTCCAACGGGTTCTCAACCGAATAATTTTTACAGGATATGTGTAACGGATCCAACTACTGTAGTGAAACTGAATGGTATTGTGCTGCCCACCGCTTCTTTGATCAATAATTTCTACTATCAATTCAAAAATGGAAATGCTTCGGGGGCAAACTCTCCGGTTCCCAATCTGATCGAAGCTGATAAACCAGTATTAGTTGCACAATATTGTACCACACAGGCTTTAGAAGGAAATCCAACAGGCATTGGAGGTGATCCTGAAATGATCTATCTCAGTCCGGTGGAACAAACAATCAACAATATCACATTATATTCTGCAACAAAATTCCAGATTGTTCAAAGTTATATTAATGTCATAATCAAAAATGGGGGTGTTGCCAGCTTTAAACTGGATGGGGCTTCTAAATCATCAAGTTTTGCGGCTCATCCACAGGACAATAATTATTCATATGCAACATTTACAGTTGCTTCCGGTTCGCATACTTTGTATTCTGATACCGGCTTTAATGCGATAGCTTATGGATTCGGTACTGCAGAAAGTTATGGATATAATGCCGGAACCAATATCAGGGATTTTACACCGGTGGCTACTTTTCAAAATCCTTATAACCGGATTGATTCTGCCGTAACCTGTGTGAATACTCCATTACAATTTTCTGTTCCCTTAACCTTTCAGCCAACTACCATTAAATGGGATTTTACGGGTGCAGCTAATCTGGTTTCAAATCCGGGCGTAATTGGCCCGTTAACAGGCGTTACTGCGGATAGTTCAATAACGGTAAATGGGATGAATCTAAATTATTATAGCACAAAAGCAACCTATACTTTTTCAGGAACCAATACAAGTGCAAGTGACATTGTTAAGTTATATACTACTTCAGCCACTCCCGATGGTTGCGGTAGTACGGATCAGGTTTTTACTATTCCCATTACAGTTAAAGGCGCACCCACTGCTGATTTTACATTAAGTAATGCCGGTTGTGTAACTGACCCGGTTCAGTTAACGGATCAAAGTATTGGAGGAGGAGGTACGTTGGCAAGATGGATATGGGATTTTGCTGATGGAACCACTTCGGATCTTACCAGTGGAAGCGTTTTTAGTAAAACATATACTTCTGCCGGTTCCGGTAGTTATGGTATCAAATTAAAAGTGGCATCAGATATTGGATGTATTTCCAGTCAGGTTACCAAAACCGTATCCATCTCCACCAAGCCTGTTGCTTCCTATACCACACCCGCTATAACCTGTATCAACGATAATATCACATTTTCAGATGCCTCAGCGATCCAGGTGGGATCCATTGCCCAATGGATCTGGAATCTGGATAATGGGGCAGGGGAAGTTACCAATAACAGCAATGCCGCGCAATCAGGTACTTATACAAGTAAGGGCACAAGAAATGTGACCCTTAAAGTGGTTTCCTCTACGGGTTGTGCCAGTGATGTATTTACCAAAAGTACATTTAGTATAAACCCGTTACCCATAGTTGGCTTTACCATCCCTGAAGTTTGTTTGAGTGATGCTTCTGCCAATTTTGCCGATACATCAAAGATCATAGATGGTACTGAAACACAGTTTACGTATCTCTGGAATTTTAATGCAGGTACACCGGCGGTATCTCCTGCACCTAATACACTAACGTCCACGGTTAAAACTCCGGGGGTTAAATACAATAAAGCTGCCGATTACCAGGTGTCGTTGAAAGTGACGTCCAAAGATGGATGTGCCGCTACTCTGGTGAAACCCTTTACTGTGAATGGATCTAATCCGCTTGCCTCATTTACCGTACAAAAGATCAGCGCACTTTGCAGTAATGACTCTGTGCGGCTGGTAAATACCTCAACCGTTGATTTTGGAAAAGTTACCAGGCTCGATATTTATTGGGATTTGATAGGAACACCGGCCGGGAAGTCGCCGGATGAGGACCCTTTTATCAATAAATCCTATGCCAACAGGTATACCAATTTTCAAACACCGGCTACCAAAACCTATTCGGTTAAACTCACGGCATTTTCGGGAAACTCATCTGCCTGTACCAATAGTGTTACACAGATCATAACCCTAAACAGAAGTCCGAAAGTGGGTATTACCACTTTGCCTGGAATCTGTAATGAAGCGGGTACCAGACAGATCACACAAACAAGTTTTGATGCACAGGTTCCCGGAACCTTTGCTTATTCGGGTAATGGTGTCAATGCTACCGGTTTATATGATCCTGTGGCTGCCGGTGCCGGAACTTTTCCTGTAAAATATCTCTATACCTCTGATAAAGGTTGTCAGGATTCGGCTATAAAAAATATTACTGTATGGCCGTCACCTGTAGCCATATGGGCGGTTAGCACACCCACCTGTCAAAGAAATGATCTGGTATTTACCGATAGCTCACTTGCCAAATTCAGCAATATTACCCGTCGTGTGTGGAATTATGATGACGGATCTTCAACAGTAACCCGAATGGATGCGAATACCTATACCCGACAGTTTTCCGCAGCCAAAACCGATAATATCAGCCTACAGGTATTTACAGACAGCGGGTGTAAAAGTACGGTTAATGTTCAGGCAATTGCCATGCATCCTTTGCCAACAGTAGGGTTTACACTGCCTTCGATCTGTTTACCGGATGGGCGCGGACAGTTCATTAACCAATCATTCATTGCAGACGGATCAGAAGCTTTGTTCAGTTATTTATGGGCATTCAGTGATCCTTCCGATCCGAATCCATCCACCTTAAAAGATCCTTTGCATAGGTATTCTGCTTTAGGTCCGTATAGCGTGAAATTAAAAGTAACAACCAAGGATGGTTGTGTTGATTCATTAACGCAATCCTTACAATCGGTTTATCCGCAGCCCAAGGCAGATTTCAGTATCACACCTGCTTCGGTTTGTGTGGGAGATACCATCCGATTTAAAGATCTAGGTAATGGCATCAGCAGTTCAGCGGCTTCCTGGTTATGGGATCTGTCCAATGGCAATAGTTCCACTTTGCAGAACCCGTTGAAAAAATTTACCGATTCGGGAACCTTCAATATTGTGTATTATTTCTTTAATGGGCAGGGGTGCGTTAGTGATACGGTAACAAAAACAGTAACGGTATATCCTTATCCTAAACTTACCATGGGTCCCAACCTAAAAGTACTGGAAGGAGGTGTGATCACGATTAAACCGGTATTTGTATACGGAACTGGCTTGCAATATCTATGGACGCCTTCGTTATATTTGAACAGCGATACGGCCGCAACACCAAAATCCACACCACCGGATGATATTACTTATCGGTTAACGCTTACCGGTAATGGCAGTTGTTCTGTAAGTGATACGATCTTTATCAAGGTTTTGAAATCGCCCGAAGTACCAAATGTGTTCTCTCCCAATGGCGACGGGATCAATGATACCTGGCATATTAAGTATCTTGAGAGTTATCCTGGTGCGGAAGTGGAAGTGTATAACCGTTACGGACAACTGGTATTTCATGAAACAGGGTATGATTCTGAATGGGATGGAACCTATAGAGGCAGCCCTTTACCGGTTGGTACGTATTATTATATTATTAACCCCAAGAACGGGCGACAGATCGTAAAAGGATCTGTCACGATCATAAAGTAGCCCTATGTTTTTGAAGAAACTGATGATATGGATAGGACTGTTCACCTGCACCACAGTAATGGCGCAGCAACGGCCTTATTATACGCAGTACATCATGAACAATTATATCATCAATCCCGCAGTTGCCGGCATTGAGAACTACTGGGATGCCAAAGCCAGTCACCGCTTACAATGGGTAGGCTTGCAGGATGCGCCGGTTACTACGTATTTTACCATTCATGGACCTTTGAGCAAAAGTGCTTACGACAGAGAATCTGCCACAAGTTTTCATGCATCGGGAGATAACCCGAGAGGAGATGCTTACTGGCGTGATTATACTTCAGTAGAACCCCATGCCGGTGTTGGATTTACGGTACTGAACGACAGAACCGGTCCACTCAACCGTTTTGCAGCTTATGGAACCTACGCGTATCATATGGGTATTTCACCTTCCACCAGTTTATCGGGTGGAGTTTCTGTAGGGTTCACCAATATGAGTCTCGATGCCAGTAAACTGAATTTTGGAGGCACAACCGTTGATCCTGCAGTAGCAGGTAGTGGTGTGATCAATCGTATCAAACCGGATATCAGTGCGGGACTCTGGTTATATTCAAAAGATTATTTTTTAGGATTGGCCGCACAACAGATCATACCGCAACAACTTGCTTTTTCGGATAATACCGTTTACGTACAGAATGGTAAATTGTTACCACACCTGTTTTTAAGTGCGGGCTATCGGATGCAGATGACGGATGACATCAGTTTTCTTCCTTCAGCATTGGTACGCTATATCAGTCCATTGCCAATCGGGTTTGATGTAAATGCGAAATTTCAATACCAGGATCTGGTATGGGCGGGTGCTTCTTACCGTTACCAGGATGGGTTTGCAGCCATTGTGGGATTGAACATCAATCACAATATCAATATCGGATACTCTTATGATGTACAGACATCAACCTTGAATACGGTGAGTAAAGGAACGCATGAGATCCTCATCGGGTTCCTGCTGGGTAATAAATATGGTGATTGGTGTCCGCGCAACCTCTGGTGATCACCTATGGGAGGTATGATGGATAGAAATGATCATTGCAGTACGATGACCAGCTTTTCTTCTTTATCTCCCTTAAACAGATAAGTAACCGGCACCACCTTGATCGGTTTGCGTGCCGCTTCCTTCAGCAATAATTGTTTCAAACGGAAAAGTTTAACCGCATCCATACGTAACTGTTCACGATTGGCGGGAATAGGTGCTTCGGGTACCGTAATAGTGGGTGCCTCTATATCAATATTATCCGTTTCTGTTTTTAGCTGATCAGGAAAAGGGGTTTCCATTTCATCTGTATGACCAGGTTGTTTTCTTTGCAGATGATCCTTGCCTTTTGGGAAAGTGGGGGGCAATACTTTTATTTTTCTTGACGGGTTGTTTTCCTTTTCGTCCATAAAAATAAGACCGGGAATCTCCAGTGCAGTAGCCATAAGCTTACCAAGATCGATACGGTTCACTTCTTCCAGGGCTTTTTTAATTTCTTTGTCCACTTTCTCTTTGTCATAGCCTATCAACTTATTCTCTTTCCATTGCGATTCTATGTCCAGTTTGGCTTTTCTGATCTCTTCGGTAATTTCTTTCATCGACTGGTTCAAGTCCTTGGCAAAAGGTGTCCGCATTTTTGCTGGCAGCGCCTTGATCAGTGAATCATTATGAAATACCTTTTCCAGGGAAGTTCTGGCTAACTCCATACTGTTTACCTGTTTCTCCCTGGTTTCCTGTTTATTATCTGATAATGCTGCAGAAGCCAGCTCTAAAGCATTGGCAACCATCGGAGGGATGGCCTCTACCAGATCGGTGGCCAGCATCTTGGTTTCTTGATTGGCGATCTCAATTTCTTTCTGCGCAGAAGCGATATTCTTTTTCATTTCAGCCTTCAATGGCTTTGATAAAAAGAACATAGGGTTGAACAGGGGATTGTCTACACTAACTGCCATCGGTTCTACCGTATAGGGTTGTATCTTTTTAGTGGACTTTATTTTTTGATCTGCCAGGGTTGTCTGTTTATAAGGAGATGCGATCGGATTTAACCAGGCGATCGAACTCAGCATGCCTGTTACGATCAAAAAAGTCAGTAACTGTTTACGGTAACTGAAACGGTTCTCTTTTTGTTCCACCATTCTTTTCACCCTGATCAGCAGGTCATTCTTTTTTCCTGAAGCGGCCATTGCAAAAGCAGGTGCAGTTTGCAGATAGGCAATACGAAGTAAGGCTTCTGCATATACCGTTGCATTGTATTTGAATTGCAGTACCCAATCATCACAACTGTTCTCTCTTTCTTCCCTGATTTTTTTGCTCAGTAATTGTGTGAAGGGATTAAAAAACAATGCCAGTTCTACAACAGACAAAATTATATTTACGAGATAATCATATCGTTTGATATGTGCAAGCTCATGCAACAGTACGGCTTCCAGCTGATCGGTTGTTAAATGATTGATACTGGCAACCGGAATCAGTATGATGGGTTTGAAAAATCCAACCGTTAATGGTGTGGTAACTGTATCTGAAAGAAATAAACGGATCTCTTTATGAATACCCAGTTGTGCGGCAATGCGTTTTACAAATAAGCGCCATTCGGCCGGTATCTTTTGCAAACCGGTTTTGCGTATCAGTTGTGTTTGCCGGTAACCGAGTAACAAACGGATACTCAGGAATACCATCAATAACAAATACGCCATGGAAATATAGGGGAGAAACTGTTCTGCTTTGAGCATCCCATTAATCAGTCTGGATGCGAGATCGGTATTGGCGGTTAGAAGGGTCTGTACGCCTGCAGTAACAGTTTGTGAATGCTGTAATGCTGCGGTATACTGCGAATAATAAAATTGAAGGGTAACAAGGAACCACACAAAACCTGTGCATTGTACCAATACGGCAAAGCGGTATTTGGCGGAAGCAGATAGTGTTGCCAGACTGTTCACGCACATATATACCAACCAGATCAATGCCATCTGCCATAAACTGTTGGCAATGGCAAATCCGAGTGCCTGCAGAAAAGAGGATTGAAATACGGGTTGCATACCGTTACTGTTTTTTCAGGTTGTCCAATAGTTTTTGAATTTCTTCTAGTTCATCTTTATTGGGGGCATGGTTACCCAATGCCTGCATCACCAGTTGTGTAGACGATCCTCCAAACAGGGAGTTGATCATCTTGCCTACGATCTGCTGTTGGGTATTTTCACGGGTAATATTGGCGCGGTAGATATGTGTTTTGCTGCTGTCGTCGCGTTTTACGATCCCTTTTTCAAACATGATCTGCATCAGTTTGAGGGTAGTGGTATAACCGGCATCCTTATGCTCTGCAAGGATCTCATGTACTTCCCTTACAGTGGCAGTACCCTTATCCCAAAGCACTCTTAATATTTCCAGTTCACTTTCTGTAGGCTTGATCTGTTTTGCTGCGGCCATTGGTACGATTTTATTCGTAAGCAATTTACGATTTGATTCGTATCGTCCAAACAAAAAATCCGTTAAAAGGTAAAAATCAGGGATAGCCTGTGAAAGCATACTCGGGACTAAAGTCCCGAAAAATGAAATTTGGGGGGAATTCTTGTCCCCGCTCTAAAGAGCGGGGCAATGCAGGAATTAGCAATGTGAGAATTATCGTGAGATAATTGCTCAGTATTAGTCTAGTGATGATGTTCAGGAAATAAGCCGGGATATATGCCATTGCCCTACTCTTCAGAATTGCCCCGCTCTTCAGAGTGGGGATAAAAGCCATCCCAAAGAGTATTCTATGGCACTTTAGTGCCCGGTATTTTAAGGTGTTACTGTTTTATAAGAAGACACAGAATAATTATTGATCGTACTGATATGTAACCTGTCGTTCTGAAAACTTACTTTCCTGTATTCTTTAAATGCTCCTTTCTTATCCAGGAACCCGATGATACAGGTAAAAGGTTCTTTGCCCATTCGCAGTTCCGGCTTAGGCATGATACCGAAATTTGGGATATTGACAGAATCGGTCACCCTGGCTTCCTTTGCCTGGATCTGCACAGTATAATGAAACGTGCGTTTGGTCTCGTGAAGGGATACCGTAAACTTCCAATCATTCAATTCATCGGGGATCTTTTCAGCATAAACCGATACAGAACCCGGATTCACTTTTTGACGGGTTTCAGGTATGGTATCATAAGAAACAACAACAGTGGAATCTTTGGGTTCGGCCTGCCGATCAGAAGCCTGTTCACATCCGGCCAATACGATGAAAAGTATGACTGCGTATTTTTTCATTGCTTAAAAATAATGAGCGGGGAGATATCCATAAAATAAAAATCCCGGCCAATGGGCCGGGATCCTGTATAGTTTAAGCGGGAAGATTATTTCTTCACTTCCTCATCCACTGTAATATTGATATTCTTTCTGCCGTTCAGATAGTTTTCATATTTCTTAGTAATATCTGCCGGTTGCTCTTTTCCATTGATGCTTAATTTTCCGTCTTTGTATTCGATCACCAGTTTGCCGGTAGTTGCGGAAAAATCTTTTCTTACTGCATCAACAAATCCTTTCATGTCATCGCCACTGGCAGTAACGGTTACCTGGGTACTGGTTGAATCATGACCCATTACTTTTACTTCCATTTTCTGCTCGATCACATGTTTTGATTTGGCATCGGTCTTATGCAATTGTGCAAGGGTAGGAGCGATCACCAATGAAACGATCGACATCAGTTTGATGAGGATGTTCATGGAAGGACCTGAAGTATCTTTAAACGGATCACCAACAGTATCTCCGGTTACAGAAGCTTTATGTGGCTCAGATTTTTTATAATAGATCTGTCCGTTGATCTCAACACCTGATTCAAAAGATTTTTTTGCATTATCCCAGGCACCTCCGGCATTGTTCTGGAACATACCCATCAATACACCACTTACGGTAGCACCTGCTAAGAATCCACCCAATACTTCCGGTCCGAAAATGAAACCGATGATCAAGGGCGATAAGATAGCGATCGCACCCGGTAACATCATCTTTTTCAAAGATGCTTCGGTAGAGATGGCCACACATTTATCGTATTCCGGTTTACCGGTTCCTTCCATGATACCCGGAATACTGTGGAACTGGCGGCGAACTTCTTCCACCATAGCCATTGCTGCTTCACCTACTGCGCGGATAGCGAGAGAAGAGAAGATATAAGGGATCATACCACCCACAAATAAACCTGCGAGTACATCTGCATGATAAATATCGATACCGTCGATGCCTGCAATACCTACAAAGGCGGCAAACAAAGCCAATGCAGTTAATGCAGCTGAAGCGATCGCAAAACCTTTACCCGTTGCTGCGGTAGTATTACCTACGGCATCCAGGATATCTGTTTTTTCACGAACTTCTTTAGGCAATTCACTCATTTCTGCAATACCACCTGCGTTATCTGCAATCGGTCCGAACGCATCGATTGCCAATTGCATAGCTGTGGTAGCCATCATACCCGCTGCAGCAATTGCCACACCGTATAATCCTGCACAGTAATAAGAACCGTAGATACCGGCTGCTAATACAAGGATAGGTAATAATGTACTTTCCATACCTACCGCCAATCCACCAATGATATTGGTAGCATGACCGGTAGACGACTGGCGAATGATACTCATCACCGGACGTTTACCCATAGCCGTATAATATTCTGTGATCATGCTCATTAAAGTACCTACGGCCAGACCCACCATAATGGCGCCGAATACTTTCATAGGCGTGAAATCAAATCCTCTTAATAACATATGTTCCGGTAACAGGAAGTTTACCAAGAAATAACAGGCAATTGCTGTTAAGATAATAGAACCCCAGTTACCCATATTCAGGGCATTCTGTACTTTTTGTGTGCTCAAACCTGCATTCTCGGAGATGGTAACAAACCAGGTTCCGATAATGGAAAAAATTATACCCATACCTGCGATCAGCATTGGCAAAAGGATGGGAGATAATCCATTGTAATTATCAGCCAAAGCAGCACCGCCAGCTCCGGTTACTTCTCTTCCCAGAACCATAGTAGCCAAAACGGTTGCCACATAGCTTCCGAACAGATCGGCACCCATACCGGCCACATCACCCACGTTATCGCCTACGTTATCGGCAATTGTTGCAGGGTTGCGGGGATCATCTTCAGGAATACCTGCTTCTACTTTACCTACCAGATCGGCACCCACATCGGCTGCTTTTGTATAGATACCACCACCCACACGGGCAAATAAGGCAATACTTTCTGCACCCAATGAGAAACCGGTCAACACTTCGATCGCTCTCTTCATTTCTTCACTGTCAACCGCAGCGGTTGGGGCAAAGACCATTTTTAAAATGATGAACAGGCTACCCAGTCCTAAAACCGCCAAACCCGCAACACCCATACCCATTACAGAACCTCCGGTAAAGGAAACCTGTAAGGCTTTTTTGAGGCTGGTTCTGGCAGCATGGGCCGTACGAACATTGGCTTTGGTAGCTACTTTCATACCAATAAAACCGGCTAATGCACTAAAGAAAGCTCCCAAAACAAAAGCCACGGCAATACTCCAGTGACTATGTGCATCAGAATATCCCATATAACCCAGTAAAAGGGCCACAATGATCACGAAATAGGTAAGGATCTTGTATTCAGCTTTCAGAAAGGCCATAGCACCTTCAGAGATATACGTGCTGATCTGCTTCATACGGTCGGTACCCGCATCCTGCTTTGATACCCAGATAAACTTAACAAGTGTGTAAAGAAGGCCGATGATTCCCATTGCCGGGACGGCGTAAAACAAAGAATTGTTCATATATGGTTTTGTAACGCTGGTTTATATAAAAAGTCAGCAAAAATAGGGGTTTTGGGCAAAATCCCTATGCTTAGATTTTTTCGGGGGAATTGGGTTAATAAGTGTTGGTTATCAGATAATTATTCATCCAAACGGGTAGTATCTGCATGACCGGTGAAAACCGAGCTCATTTTTCCGGCTGCCCAAATGTTTTTATTGAATTTATTACCCAGGATGATCACCGTGGCCGAATCGGCTACCAGCCGTTTGAAAACGGCATTATTACCATGCCACCAGCCATTGTGGTAAACAATAGTGGGATCCGGTGGTTTGATCAGCAAATGCCAGCCCAGGCCGTAGTTCTTAAACCCGCGGCTTTCATTGCTGTAGGGTTGAAAAGCCATATCCAGGCTCTTGAGGCTGATGAAATTGCCAAAATACAGGGCTTTATCCCAGAGTAAAAGGTCCCGAACGGTGCTGTACACGTTCTTATCTCCATAGATACAATCCAGCTTCTGTAATTTGAAGGGGCTGTTATTATAATTATAGGAAGGGATGTATTTAGCCGTGTCTTTTACACTGAACACATAGGTACTGGTCATACCCAGTGGTTTGAACACATTTTCCTGCATATATACCGGAAAGGGCATTTGTGTGATCCTTTCAACGATCAGCGCGAGCATGGCATAATTGGTATTGCAATAGCTGTAACGCCTGTTGGGAGAGGCTTCCGGGGCAGGCCTGTATTTGATCATGTATTGAAGTACATCATTATTGTTGGGCAAACCGGTAACCTGAACGGGGGCTTTGATGGTTTTGATCCTTTTCACCATTTTGCCCTTTTTATTCTTAACCATCACCACGGTTGAGATGGTGCCATCCATAAAATGATCGTATTTGGGAAGGCCGCTTCTGTGAGAAAGCAGGTCTTTGATAGTAATGCCATTATACGGGAAACCCGGCAGGTATTTCTCAACATTGTCTTCCAGGTTCAGTTTGCCTTCTTCCATCAGTTTCAGGATCACCGCTGCCGTAAAGGTTTTGGATACAGAAGCGATATGAAAAGTTGAATTGGAGGTAATGGGCTCCTTGGTCTTCAGGTTGATATAGCCATGATAATCCTCAAAAACGATCTCCCCGTTCTTGGCAAGTAAAATAGCCCCGTTGAAGCCGGTTCTTAATAATAAAGATTGATATAAGGGAGCGATGGCACTACTGTAATATTCCTTCTCACGGGCAGAAACTCCTGAGAAAGCAGAAGGCTTTTTGGCTTTTACCGGTTCTTTTTTGTCCGCAGTGGGGTTTGATCCACAGGCGGCTATTAATAGAAAAGTGAGTAAAGGGATCATTTTAAGTCTGAGCATTCGCACTGGTGTTTAAACAATAGTGGCAAATATAGGTTCAGGCGTTAGCTCAGCCTACTAACGTGGAAAACTATGTGTATGGTACGCAAACAAATAACATTTATTTTCGCATTTATGAGCAAGCAGGCAATTACCAGTTATCCGAAAGACCGGATCAATATCCTTTTCCTGGAAAATATCAGCGAAAAAGCCGTTCAGCAGTTTAAAAACAACGGCTATACCAATGTAAAAAAACTAAGCGGCGCCCTAAGCGAAGAGGAGTTGATCAGAGAGATCAAAGACGTGCATTTATTGGGTATCCGCTCCAAGTCGCATATTTCAGCTAAGGTATTGGCCGCCGCACACAAATTGCAGGCAATAGGCTGTTTCTGTATCGGCGTTAACCAGGTTGATCTGAAAGCTGCCACCGAAGCCGGTGTGGTGGTATTCAATGCCCCCTACAGTAATACAAGAAGCGTAGCGGAACTGGTGATCGGCGCTTCGATCATCCTGATCAGACGCATCATCGACAAAAACAATGCGGCCCATCAGGGCATCTGGAATAAAGAAGCCAAGGGCAGTTATGAATTAAGGGGAAAGACCCTGGGTATCATCGGTTACGGTAATATCGGATCGCAGGTGAGTGTATTGGCCGAAAGTTTAGGAATGAAGGTCTTGTTCTATGATACAGAAACCAAACTGCCATTGGGTAATGCTTCTTCTGCCAAAAATCTGAAAGAACTGGTTTCCTTATCTGATATTGTTTCCTTGCATGTTCCGGAAACGACACAGACAAAGAACCTGATCAATAAAACCTTATTGAAATCATTTAAACAGGGTTCTATACTCCTCAACTATGCAAGGGGAGAAGTGGTGGACCTGAAAGCATTGGCTGGCGCATTACAGGATGGACAGTTAAGTGGTGCTGGCATTGATGTATATCCCTGGGAGCCTGAAAAGAATGGCGATAAATTTGAATCTCCATTACAGGGGTTGTCCAATGTATTACTCACACCGCATATCGGTGGATCAACCGAAGAAGCGCAACAGAATATTGGTGAAGATGTAAGTGTGAAATTATTCCAGTATCTCGAAAGAGGGATCACCAATGGTTCTCATACCGTTCCGGCTATTGGGTTACCACCCGTTGAAAATGCACACCGCATCTTACACATACACCATAATGTTCCCGGTGTGTTGAGTGCGATCAATACCGCATTATCAAAGAACAATATTAACATCGTGGGACAGTACCTGAAAACCAATGACGCCATTGGTTATGTGGTTCTGGATGTAGATAAAAAACTATCGAAACAGGCTGTGGAGTTGTTGAAGGAAGTGAAGGCAACGATCAAGGTGCGAATGCTGTACTAATAATTAATAATTAAAAATTAAGAATTAGAAATTAAGAATTAAGGGAAACAGGAATGCCGTTGTTGGTCTGTGATCATCAGCGGCATTTTTTTTCTCTGTGCAAAACAGGTGCCACGGGGGATCAGCGTTACACAGAGTTAGCTGTTTTAACGTTTCTCCATTTCTTTCAATATCCTTTTTCCCCTCGCTCTGAATGCAGCCGTTTCCGTATCCCATCTCTCTTCAATAATAAGTTTGAGTTCTTGTTTGATCTCGGGATAAAATCTGGTGAGGTTGTAAAGTGTGGTTAATGAAAAAGCTTTAACGGCGATGGGGCTTGCAGGGTTTTCAATAAAACCGAAACAGGTGTTCATCACTTCTCCATGTAATTGTTTCGGGATCTCTATCTGCTCAAGTATCCGTACAGAATTTCTCACAACTGCCGGATGAATATCCGATCGCTGCATTTGTGAAACCAGGTCTTTGATATAGGGTTTGATCATTTCCGGTTGCTTTCTGGCGGCCCAGCTTACACTCCATGCGGCCCTTTGTGCAACGCGGTATTCATTGCTCATAAAACATTTCATCAGCTCCTTAAAATGCTTTTGGGAAGTACAGGCATAGTTGGCAATTTTCATTGCCTGTTCTTTGGAATGTTCTTTTAATATCTCTTCACGGATAAGCATCATGGACTAAATCAAAATTGTGCTTTGATCTTTTGGATCTCTGTTGCATCTACAAAATCCATATCAAAATCTTCCGGCATTTTTTCATTTCTGAATTTTGTGGCAGAGGGTATTCTTATTCTCGCAGAAGTATGCACTTCAGTTACACCCGCTGTGGCAATTATGGTGGCTACATTGGAACTGTTGAGTCCGCTGCCGGGCATGATAATGATGCGGCCATCTGCTTTCTCTACCAATTGTTTCACCATTTGTAAGCCTTCGGTAACCCTGGGCTCCTGGCCACTGGTCAGGATGCGGTTACAACCACATGCAATCAATGTTTCCAAAGCTTCAAATGGATGGATACATCTGTCGAAAGCCCTGTGGAACGTAACTTCCAGCGGATAGGCAGCTTCTACCAGACGGGCTGTATTCTCTTTATCGATAGAACCATCCTGATTCAATAATCCAAATACCACACCCTCAAATCCAAGTTCTTTACAGAGCAGAATATCTTTACGGATAATGTCTATCTCATCTGAAGAATGAAAATAATCACCCCCTCTCGGACGGATCATCGGGAACACCGGAATACCGATCTTCTCTCTTACGTTTTTCAGATAACCATAGGAAGGAGTGGTGCCGCCATTTGCATAATTCTCGCACAACTCTATCCTGTCTGCACCTGCTTTTTCGGCAGCGATGGCCGTAGCTGTATTAAAGACGCATATTTCTAATAACATGTAAACTCAGTTTTTTCAGATCAGGAATTTTCCACCCACCATAAAGTTCTTATCGTCTGCATAACATACCGCAAAGTCGAATCCTTTCTGGATACAATACCCCCCATATTCACCCTGCTTGTTAATGGCAATAAAACCCACCTGTATATCTTTTGCTCCTGCACCTTTTATTTTAATGATTCTTTCTACTGCTTTCTTACACGCATTCTCAGGGGATAATCCCTGACGCATCAGTTCAACCACCAGATGTGAACCACAGATGCGGATCACATCTTCACCCTGACCTGTTGCTGTTGCTGCACCTATTTCATTGTCTACAAATAATCCCGCGCCAATGATGGGAGAGTCGCCCAGTCTGCCACGCATTTTAAAACCCATTCCACTGGTTGTACAGCTGCCGCTCAAATTGCCATTGGCATCCATGGCTACCATACCGATGGTATCATGGTTCCAGTCTCCATTCGCTAATTTATTGGGTGCAAAAGCGGTTTGCTTTTGATTACCCGAATTCTCAATATTGATCACCGGTTTGTATTCGCTTTTCTGCAACCATTGCTTGTAGGCTTTTTCTGCGTCTTGTGATAACCCCTGGGGTTCTAAAGGGAACCCTTCCGATACGGCAAACTGTTGCGCACCGGAGCCTACCAGCATCACATGCGGTGTTTTTTCCATTACCCTCCGGGCCACGGATACCGGGTGTTTGATGCGTTCCAGAAAAGCTACACTGCCGCAATTGGCATGTTCATCCATAATGCAGGAATCGAGCGTAACATAGCCATCCCTATCAGGATTGGCACCCAAACCCACACAACAGTTCTGCGATGATTCTGTTACCATCACACCCTGTTCAACAGCGTCCAATGCACGCCCTCCGGAACGTAATACTTTCCAGGCTGCATTATTGGCTGCAATTCCTTCTTTCCATGTTGAGATCACGATCGGTTTGCGGGTGGCTGCTTTGGGGGATGTAAAAGAAGAGAAAGAAAAGGTTGAGAGTCCGAGGGAACCCAGTTGTAAGAATTTTCTTCTGTGAAGCATGGGAGCTGGTTGGTTAAAGTGGTTAAAGAGGTTAAAATAGTTAAAGGTGTTAGAAAAGGTAAAATAAGTAAAATCGGTTAAGTTTACAGAAAGGTTCTATACTTTCTATACTAATGTAACCTCTTTAACTGTTTTATCCATTTTTACAAATACCCCTTACTCATGCATCTTCAGCTTCTGTATCATCTCGTCGCTCATGGCATCACTATATACGCCGTAGGCATTGACGAGTACACCTTTCATGCTGCCTTCCTTCGATTGAATTACATATAATACGCTGGAATTATCGGGGTCTGTATCGCCTTCAAAACGATGGTGTTCAACGATCTCAAATTGGGCAGGGGAGAGGGCTTTACCGGATTGGCTGCAGGCAATACTGTCGAACGCAATATTGAAATCGGTAGTGTAGCCTCGGCTCTTGAGGTCGGAGAGAGCATCGAGGAGGTTATCGTATTCTTTCATAGCAAATTTTAGTAAGGTTAGATATATTTTGATGTAGGATTTCTAATCAGCTGTTGTTCATTATCAGAACAAAGGTGCGGAAAAGCTTTTTGCAGAGCCCAGCATCGTTTTTTGCTTAACGCTTTTTTCCATAGGCCGATACTAAAGTTACGTATTGGTAACCACAGTCATTTGGAGAATTGTATCGTTGAATAAGATAAATTGCATTACAGTTATGGAAACATCCCTTCAACAAACGATAGAACAATTATACGGCTGGGAAAACGCTGTTTTCAGGCCTGTGGCATCGGGATTGATCAATCATACCTTTCAGGTTGAGGCCGATGGGCGTATCTATTTATTACAGGAAGTGAACAGTCATGTGTTCAAACATCCGGAACAGATCGATGAGAATCTGAACAGGTTATCTGATTATCTTTCAATGAACGCACCCGAATACCTCTTTACGGCTCCGGTTAAGACCAGGGAAGGGAATTCATTGGTGGTGCAGGACGGGCATTTTTACCGGGTATTTAACTGGGTACCCGGTTCGCATACGATTGATGTAGTGGAAACACCGGAGCAGGCTTTTGAAGCCGCTAACCAGTTTGGCTTATTTACTTCTTTATTAAAAGGGTTTGATGCCGGGAACTTAAAGATTACCTTACCGGATTTCCATAACCTGAGTTTACGGTACCTGCAATTTGAAGCGTCATTACAGCATGGCAACCCGGAAAGGATCAAGGAATCTACACATGAGATCGCCGTATTAAAAGCAAAGTCGGGAATCGTTGATCGATTTGAATCCTTTGTGAAAAACCCGGAAGCAAGGCTAAGAGTGACGCATCATGATACAAAAATCAGTAATATTCTATTTGATAATGAGCAAAAAGGTATTTGTGTGATCGATCTTGACACGGTGATGCCCGGATTCTTCTTAAGTGATGTGGGTGATATGATCAGGACCTATGTTTGTCCTGTGTCTGAAGAAGAGAAAGATCTGAACAGGATCAGCATCCGTAAACCTTTTCTGGAAGCCATTCAAAAAGGTTACCTGGCTACCATGAAAGATGCATTGACCGGTTTTGAAAAAGATCATTTTTGGTTTGCCGGTGAGATGTTGATCTATATGCAGGCGCTGCGGTTCCTGACGGATCATCTGAATAATGACACTTATTACGGAAGCCGGTATACCGGACATAATTTTGTGCGGGCGGCGAATCAGATCTGTTTGCTGGAAGCATTGCAGGAAGCCGTATAATATTATATAGTAGCATTAATACCCACGATAGATCTCTGTGCCATTTAATTGCAGGTATTGATAGGTACCCATCCAGGAATAAAGACTTTGTGATTCGTTACAGGACCTCACCACCAGATTAACCGGGTTATGGGAGGAACGAAAGCCCACTCCGGCACATTTTACTGTATTACAGTTGGTATAAGTAATATTGGTGCCGCCATAGATATCATAAGCGGCCCTGGTTGTTCTGTCGCCACAATTCCAGGCAAAGCAATTAGCGATACTGATATTTCTCACCTGACCTGAATCCTGTTGCACATTTACAGCTCCAACACCACCGTTAACGGAGGATACACTATCTACCGTTATATTTTCTGTAATACTCTTTGCATTATAGGATATGATCAGGATCACACCGGCGCGTTTAAAAGGATCTATTTTGTCGCCGTACATCGAAACTCGCCGGATAGAAATATTTTGGGCATTTTCATTTAATGAATCTGCCGATTTTACCACAATGGAGGTAAAACCGCAGTAATCAGTTGAAATTTCAGACAAAGCCGCATTACTGCAGCGTAGGGCAATTCCGTGATAAAAGGAATTCACATAGATATTGTTCATTTGAATGCCTGAGCCGGAGAAACAGAGTATACCGTGTTTAAACGCATTGTATCCGTTTCCCATAATGGCAATATTTGAAAATGTATGATCCAGTGGTTGGTTGCCGGGTATTGCACCGGAAGTTAGCGCAGCATCATCTGATGGTAATAAACGGTCCCTGGCATCAATGGATAGATCCGAAATGCGGATATGTTTTTTCAGGTTACAATTGAGCAGACCCAGGATCACTGTACCGGAGCTGTCGAAAAAACGGCCTCTGGCTTTTTCACCAAAGATGGTGAGACTGTCGTTTGGTAAAATGATCCTGGCGAGGTATTTACCGGCAGGAAAGAATAAGGGTAATTTTTTTTCATTGGCTGCCCGTAAGGCCCGGCTGATGGCTGTATCATCATTCGTAAATCCATCGCCCTTGGCACCAAAATCTTTTACATTCAATCTTGGATAGATGGGATCAGGCAAAGGTTCTGTTGCTGTTTTACCGCAGGCAAACAGTAAGCAGGCAATGATGAAGAGCAATAGGTATCTGGTATACAATACCATCTGGGGGGAATTGATATCGGTATCAAATGTAAGATTATCAATGGGTTACTTCACTCCGGGACCTAAAAATGATATTCACAATTTATCCTATAATTAATATTATGTTAAATGCCGCACGAAAAGTATTAAGAAAAAACCCACGCTTCTTCTTTTTATCGGTGAGGATGGGTATTTTAGAGAATGATATACACGGTCGATGGGATAATAGAAAGATATAAAGATTCTGACACTATGCGAATAGTAATTGACTTAGGCAATGAGTTGGAACTAGGAAAATCATTTTACAGTAAATTAGATAGAAAGCATATTGACCATTACACAGTTTCTCAATATATAGACCACGCTAACGCTTTAATTGGGTTTTTATATGAAAACTTCCAGCCGTACAATAAACAGCTATTAATTAGATTAAAGCCTATACTTTCCAATCTTTTAAGTAAAGGTCAAGTGGCGAACCTTCCTGAATATCTTTTATAACATCCTTAATGTGCTGTTTGTAAGCATCTGTTATAATTGGGCTGTTCAGTAATTTAGAAAGCTTAATGATGAGAGTATTAGGCTCGTTTTCAACTCGCTCTGCTATTCTTTTTTTTCTTAATCCTTTTAGCCATCCATTTTCTTTTTTTAAGCTAACGCAAAATTTAAAAAAAGAAAACCACAGCCCTTGCAAATAACATAATATAGAGTTATAGTAACCGCCCATACCCTTTTTAGTTATTCCCCCTTGTTGGTTTCCAAATACCTTCGCACAAAAATCCCTACATTTGGAAACCAACAAGGGGGAATACAAAGGAAATGGGCTAATCCGATAACTAACTTTTATGTTAAACAGCGCACAGCGAAAGGATTTAAGAAAAAAGCCCACGCTTCTTATTCCGATGCGTGAGCTTTCTCTGGTCATAAACATATCTCATTGCTGATTAATTACAACCTGGAGGATAAGGACATCCTTCAACGGTTGCATCATCACCCCCATCACTTGCGGCACCTAAAGTAAGATGTCCGCCAGCCGATGCTACTACTTTAGCAGTGGGTTTTCCGTCTACGATCTCTACTAAAAGATTTCCTTTCTTGCCATGGATCAATTTTTCCAGGTCTGCGATTCTGAATGTGAATTGTGTCATTAGTTTTGGATTTAGACTTAAATATATAAAGAATCATAATAAATTCCACATCTATTGAACGAATCTGAACGGATGTCCCCTGTACGTGCGGTAACCATTACCCCAGGTGCCTGAATTGTCTTTTACCCGCATGTCGAGCAGCGTATTCCCGTTCTTATCCATTTCCATGAACCGGATACTGGGGGTTCCGTTATCTGCTGCTATCCCTGCCCCATTTTTAATGATCAGCGGAAAACAGACAAAGTAGTTCTGCTCTACATAATCTACACTACCCAATGCCGGAGAGTAATTTTCAGACCCCAATTGTTTGCCAAAAGCAAAGCTCTGGCTAACGGTTTGATTACCCGGATCAACACTGAATTCTGCGATCCTTGAATAGGAATTAGCCGGTGTTAACGGGTTGCTATAACTCCTCGCATTCCCATTATCAAATACGATCAGTTTATTATGATCTGCCGGATTGATCACTACACTATGTTGTCCCCAGGTATATTCAAAATCTGCTCCTGTTGGCTGTAACAGATAATTGCTCCAGGGGGCTTTCCAGTTGTCGGGACTGGAGATCATCCATTTGATCCGGTTAGTGGCATAATCTATTTTGCAGATATTGCTCTGGTGCCTGCCGGTGATGATGATGGAATTATCTGTGGCATCATAGGCAAGGCTGTTATTATGGATCCAATCGTTAGATGCGCCTGCGATGAAAGGTTGCTGTTGCCTGGAGGGATCCAGTATATCGTACAGATTGATCATTTTTACGGTTGCACCGGTATTGTAGTCAATCTCATAGATCTTGTCTTCATCCGTTCCATTGATCGAAAGATCCGCTCCGGTATACAGGATATTGCCGTTGGGTAATAATTGAAAATCGTGATGGCATGGTACAGGTGGATGGATGTCTTTATAAATCGTACCCATAAGATCTACTTCCCTGAATATATAGTTATAATAATACAAGAGAAAATGGCCATTGGGCATAGGTTTCATATCCAATACAAAAGCTGTGTTCAGGTACCAGCGTATTTTTCCATGGCGGTCTACTACGATCGGGTACGACATATTACCCGGACTGTTAAAGGGCTGCCCCCCTACTGTTTTATACGGATAAAATAATATGAAACGCGTTTTGGCATTAGCGGTATCCAGTTTGTTTACAGTAATATCTGAGCCCGATGGAAATGCCTGAGGTAAAGGATCTGTTTGAATAGAAAGATCCTTCGATACCATACTGCCTTCCGCATTGGTGATGATCACTTTAACGGTGTTTTGGGTATTGGGATACAAACCAAACAGGTTGATCTGATTGGTTTTACTTAGTGTTTTATTCAGGCAGGTATAGTCTTCTCCATCCTGCCCTTTTACAATATATTTTACGGATACGGGTTCAGATGAGGAAACTGATAAGGTTCCTGCAAGTGGTGTAAGCCCATTCGGATTTAAAGTAAAGCCCAGGTTACTAAAATCGGGATCGGGAAACTGGTTGGCATTGATCTTTACAACATACACCACTTCTGTATTGTGGTTGATCAATCGGATCATAAAGTTGTCGCTGCCGTTTACCCTGGTAACTACCAGGTTGGATGCTCCTTCCGGTTTCATTAACTGGTTAGCTACTTCATCGGTCTCAATCATACTGGCGTTGCTTGCGTAAATATTCATTTTGAGTTTGTCCAGTAAAGTTCCATAAGGAAGATTGATGGTATTGGTGATCACATTGGGTACCGTGTCTGTTCTGATCTGCCATACCATACCGGGAAAATCTGTGAGCGAAACAGAATCGATGGCAGGCAAGGGATACTGTGCCTGTTGCTGATTGATGATGAGGTCTTTTTTAGTGCAGGAGATGATGGAGAGCATAACAAGGCATGCCCACAGGAGCTTTGTTTTCATAGATTGGCATTTTTACTATCAAGAACCACTAAGGTTCAATTTGACCGGGGGCTGGTGCAAATTTTACAAAAGACAAAACCATTCTCTACGGGTAAAACCCCGTTTAACAAATGTTTTAAAACGTTACCATTATACAGACTAAGGGAGGATGTAAAGGTTTACTTATATACTATCTTTTTTTATGAGATACAGTTGCAAAAAAAAACGTTGGCTGAGGGCCAACGTTTTTTTTTTATACAATAAAATACAATTTAGAATTTCGCATGCAGTGCATCATACTCTTTATACTTAGCATCAAAAGCATCAAAAGCTTTGGCATCTTTACCACGGTTTCTGTCGCGTTTGTACGCGTACAAATTAGCCAGGAAGTCAACTGCTTTATTGATCACACTTTTCTCTGTAGCTGTACGGGTAGCTTTTACTTTCAGGATAGTATAAGATTTTTCAAGCCATTCAATTGACATGTCGAGATTGTCCATCAATGGTTTTTCAATATCGGCATTGGCTTTCTTGATAGGATCTGTTTTTTGTTTGTACAAGGCATCAGCAGCGGCTTTTTTCTTTGGATCTTTTTCTGCAGGTTTTTCAGCTCTTTCTGAATTGATTCCCTGCATCAGGCGGATATTGGCTGCATACTGGTCGTCGAACTCTCCATAGAAATTGTAATAAATAACCCCTACGTTATAAGCAGCGATACCGTTCTGTGCGTTCTTGGCGAAAGCTTTTTTATAAGCGTCTACGGCTTTTACGTTATAGAATCTTTCCTTGGTGCTATCGAGGGTTTTGTCTTTATGGTGTGCGTTCACAAAGATATCTCCAAACTGCAGGTATTTGATCTCAGATAAGGTACCGGCTGCATCTTCCTTATCATATAAGGTTGTCTTCTGGTCCAGGGTCATATTCTGGTCCATGAAGTCGATATCATATTCATCCCATGCATAGGCAGGATACAGTTCTCTTCCAACGGCCATATATTTTTTAAAATTGGCCTCATCTTTTGTTATGGTGTAATGGTTGGCCAGGAACTTGTAAATATCAAGGTAGTTCTCTCCGGTTACTTTATTGTCGGCCAAACGGCTGTAGAATTTAGCGGCTTCAGCGGGTTTGCCGGCATTCTGGTAAGCATAGGCCAGATACAATAAGGAAGTTGTATCGAATGCGATATTGGCATTGCTGAACTTGTTCTTAAAGATGATATCGCTGTATTGTACAGATACTTTAAAGAAACCAGCGGCTTCATCCCATTTCTTGGTATTGAAATTGTTGACACCTTGTTTAAAGGAAGTGGCATACATATCAAAAAATGCTTCTGCACCTTTTCCTTTTACTTCTACCATAGTAGGATCTGCTGCCAGGTATTTCTGAAAAGCATCGTCTGCATCTTTTAATGCATTGGGATATTTTTCGCGAAGTTTATCGTCTTTAAAAATGGCTGCATATACTTTGGATTTCCAGTACATGGCTTCCGGTTTGCCGGATTGTTTTGAATCGGCCATCACTTTGTCAACTTCTGTTTTGGCATCTTCAAAACGGTTGATGAGGTAACTGGTCTGTACCTTTTTCAGGTCCTGCGCAAATACCATGTGAGCGGTAACCGTAAACATGGCAAGCAATAATAATTTCTTCATAATGGGAGGTTGATTATTGATTATCTGTGGTTGTATCGTTCGTGTTTTCTGTTGTGTTATCTTCTGGTGTACTATCTCCTGTATTTTCTCCTTCTCCTTCTGCAGCAGTTAATTCATCTGTAACCACTACCGGTTCTTCATCTTCGATCTGAGAGATAGCGGCGATCTCATCGCCCTCATCCAGTCTGATCAAAGTAACCCCCTGTGTGGCCCTACCGGCTTCCCTGATATCCTGGATACCGGTACGGATGGTGATACCCGATTTGCAGGTGATGATCAGGTCTTCCTTTTCTGTTACATACAAAATGCCTACCAGACTTCCTGTTTTGTCGGTAACATTGATGGTTTTAACACCTTTACCACCACGGTTGGTGATTCGGTATTCATCAACAGCGGTTCTTTTACCAAATCCTTTTTCACTTACCACCAAAATGGTTCTGGTTGCGTCTTCTTTGTTGATGCAGATCATACCCACAACTTCATCCTTCTCATCATCCACTTCTATACCGGCTACCCCAATGGCGCCACGGCCTGTTGGACGAACCTTTTCTTCAGGGAAACGGATCGCACGACCGCTTTTTACTGCCATCATGATCTCCTGCATACCATCGGTTAAACGGGCTGATAATAATTCATCTCCTTCGTTGATGGTGATGGCGATGATGCCGTTTGCCCTTGGTCTGCTGAAGTCTTCCAGCGGGGTCTTTTTAATGATCCCTTTCTTGGTACAAAGTACGATATAATGGCTTTGTACGTATTCCTTATCGTCTAATTTATCAACGTCGATGATGGCTTTCACCTTATCATCTCCCGGTAATTGGATCAGGTTCTGGATTGCCCTTCCCTTGCTTTGTTTTTCGCCTTCGGGGATCTCGTAAACACGCATCCAGAAGCAACGGCCTTTCTCTGTAAAGAACATGATGGTACCGTGTGTGGAAGCCACAAACAAATGCTCTACAAAATCTTCTTCGCGTGTTTTACTTCCTACTGCTCCCCTGCCGCCACGGCGTTGCTGGCGGTATTCTGTTGCAGAGGTTCTTTTGATATAACCGAGGTGAGAAATGGTGATCACCACATCTTCATCTTCGATCAGGTCTTCGATACGCATTTCATCTGCGAGGTATTGGATCTCAGATTTACGTGCATCACCAAATTTCTCTTTTACTTCCAGTAATTCGGTTTTGATCAGTTCAAAACGCAATGGCTCGCTTGCCAGTAATTCTTTGAGGTGTTTGATGAGGTTAACAAGACCGGTAAATTCTTCCACGATCTTATCGCGCTCCATACCTGTTAAACGCTGCAAACGCAGTTCCAGTATAGCTTTGGCCTGTGCTTCAGATAAACCATCGGCCTGTTGGTAGAGTTCGTTGGTAACATCGGAGAACAGTTGCTGGTTGAGGCTCCAATTCTCTTCCTTACTTTTTGCGATCAGGCTTTCCTTGGCTTCATCCGGTGTACGGCTGGCGCGGATCAAACGGATCACTTCATCCAGATGATCCAATGCTTTCAGGTATCCTTCCAGAATATGGGCACGCTCTTCTGCTTTGCGCAGTTCAAATTTTGCACGTCTGATCACCACTTCCATCCTGAATTCGATGAATTCGGAGATCAGGTCTTTCAGGTTCATGATACGTGGCCTTCCTTTACTGATGGCTACGTTATTAACCCCATAACTGGTTTGTAATTCGGTGAATTTGTAGAGCTGGTTAATGATCACCTGTGCCACTACATCCCTTTTCAGGTCGAGCACGATACGGGTGCCTTCGCGCATATTGCTCTCGTTGTTCACATGGGCAATACCTTCGATGGTCTTATCATTTACCAGTTGGCCTATACGATCGGTCAGCTGATCCCTGTTCACCTGATAAGGTGTTTCTGTGATCACGATCTGTTCACGTCCGCTGGCCTTGGTATCCACATGGCATTTACCACGCAGCACCACTCTTCCGCGGCCGGTAAGCAGACCCTGCTTTACGCCTTCCATGCCATATATCACACCACCCGTTGGGAAATCGGGGGCTTTTACATAATTGATCAGTTCTTCAACGGTAATATCGCGGTTCTCGATATAGGCGATACAACCATCCACCACTTCACCCAGGTTATGGGGCATCATATTGGTGGCCATACCTACGGCAATACCTGATGAACCGTTAACCAGTAATTGAGGGATCCGGGTAGGTAATACAGAAGGCTCCTGTAAGGAATCATCAAAGTTGAGTTGGAAGTCGACCGTTTCTTTTTCGATATCATCCAGCATGGCTTCTGCTACTTTCTGTAAACGGGCTTCCGTGTAACGCATGGCAGCCGGCGGATCTCCATCCTGGTTACCAAAGTTACCCTGACCGTCAACCAGGGTGTAACGCATGGTCCAGTCCTGCGCCATACGCACCAGAGTATCATAAATGGACGAATCACCGTGTGGGTGATACTTACCCATTACCTCACCCACGATACGGGCTGATTTCTTATAAGGTTTGTTGCTGTTATTGCCCAGTTCGTTCATGGCATACAGAACGCGGCGGTGAACGGGTTTAAAGCCATCCCTTACATCCGGCAGGGCGCGGCCCACAATAACCGACATCGAATAATCGATGTAAGCGGTCTTCATTTGTTCTTCGATATTTACCTGTATGATACGGTCGTTATCGCTTGTCTGTTCAGGTAATTGATTCTCTTCCATGTGTGTATCCTCGTAGTAGATTTAAGGTTCATGAACAGGGGTAAAAAACCACCTGTTTTCAGCGCTGGCGAAGATAGCTTTTTTGAGGGGGAAAGAACGTTAAAAACAGCTGTTTTTTAAGGGGTTTTATCCACAGTTGTGAATGGGGAGCGAGGTACATTTTGATCATGGATATTTATTGTTCAAATGACCCGTTTTTAGCCTCAGATTCGCGGATTTATTCAGATTTACTGAATGGAATCATCTGCGGATCTGCGGCGATTAAAAACATCCATTGTAACCTCAGTATCTTTAGGGTCTGAAATCATCAGGGTTTTGCCCTTTTTTATCTCAATTCAATGAAACATATCCTACTCTTTGGTGCCGGAAAATCAGCTACTGTTTTGATCGATTACCTGAAACTGACCGCAAATGAAAAAAAATGGCGGGTTACAGTGGCAGATATGAATCTGGCGGCTGTTCAATCCAAAGTAGGTGAAGATGTATGGGTGAAAGCTGTGGGCATTTCAATTGAGCATGAGGCAGAAAGAATGGCTTTGATCAAAGATGCCGATGTGGTGATCTCCCTCCTGCCCCCTGCCCTTCATTATTTTGTGGCCATAGATTGTTTGGCAGCAGGCATACATCTCCTTACCGCTTCGTATGTGGATGAAAGGATCAAAGCTTTAGCCGGTGAGATCAAAACGAAAGGGATCCTGTTCTTATGTGAGATGGGTTTGGATCCGGGGATCGATCATATGAGCGCCATGCTACTGATCCATCGGATACAACAGGAAGGTGGCCGTATTCGGTCTTTTCTTTCGCATTGCGGCGGTCTGGTTGCTCCTGAATGCGATGATAACCCATGGCATTATAAGATCAGCTGGAACCCAAGGAATGTGGTATTGGCGGGCAAAGCAGGAGCCGTGTATCGTGAGAAGTCTGAAGTGAGAAGTCTGGAGTATGGAGAACTGTTTGTGGATTGTAAACAGGTATTTGTTGAGGGTATTGGACAATTGGCTTATTATCCGAATCGCGATTCGTTGAGTTATATTCCTGTATACTGGCTTGAAGAAACCGAAACTTTTGTACGGACTACTTTGCGGCATCCGGATTTCTGTGAGGGATGGAACAGGATCATTCAATTAGGGTTAACGGATGAAGAAACGATGATCGATACTGATGGATTGTCTATTTCTGCATTTTTGAAACAACATTTTCTGTCTAAGAATCTGTTTATCAATACCGGTGATGAATTGTTACAAAAACAGTTCCTTTTTCTGGGACTGGAAGACCAGTCATTGATCAATAAAGGCGTTTGCAGTACGGCAGATATTCTGCAGTTCATTATTGAGCAGAAATGGGTATTGCATCAGCAGGATAAGGATATGATCGTGATGAAGCATGAGATCGGATATGAGGTGAACGGTGAATGGTCAATGGTGAATAGTACGTTAGTAGTAAAGGGCGAAGATAACCTTAGAACGGCGATGGCGAAAACGGTTGGATTGCCTTTGGGGATCGCGGCTACGTTATTGTTGGAAGGAAAGATCAAAGAAACCGGTTTACATATTCCGATCATCCCCGGTATTTATGAACCGGTATTGAAATTACTTGCAGAACATGGGATCGTATTTAAGGAAAGCGATTAGCGAATTAGCGGATTGCGGATTGGCGGATTATTTTGGTCAAACTCTCCGTGGCTTTCTAATCCGCTAATCCATAATTCGCCAATCCGCTAATTCAAAGATTATTTTGGTTTCTTACTTTTCACTTTCGACTTATCACTTTTAACTTCTTCTTTCCCCGCATCCATCACCCACTCATAATCCAGTTGTCTTTTTTCGAGATTGGCAGCAACAACCCTGATCATTACTTTATCGCCCATACGGAAGGTTCGGCCGCTTCTTCTGCCAATAAGACTGTAATCGCCGTCTACTACACGGAAATCATCATAGTCTGAAAGGCTGATGATGCTCACCAGTCCTTCGCATTTATGTGCAACGGTCTCCACCCAGAATCCAAATGCTGCAACACCGCTTACCACACCTTCAAAGGTTTCGCCGAGATGGCCCTGCAGGAATTCTACCTGTTTGTATTTATTGCCGGCGCGTTCACATTCTGCTGCGGCTCTTTCTCTTTCGCTGCTGTGTTTACATTTCTCTTCCATCTTTTTGTCGATCATCGGCTTGTCTTCAATGATCGATTGCAAAACACGGTGTACCAATACATCGGGATATCTTCTGATGGGTGAAGTGAAATGACAATAATGTTCAAATGCAAGGCCATAGTGACCGATATTCTCTGTTGTATAGATCGCTTTGGCCATGGTACGGATACCTAATTGTTCCAGCACATGTTGTTCAGGTTTGCCCTTGGCATCGGCCAACATGGCATTGAAACTGAAAGCAATTTTTTCGGGTGAGGAAACATCAAAACTATGCCCGTGTTTTTTTGCAAAGATGATAAAGGGTGCCAGTTTTTCTGCATCGGGCTGGTCGTGCACACGGTATGGAAACGGTATTGGTTTTTTATTGATATTGAGTTTGGCTACATTCTCTGCCACCGTACGGTTAGCCAATAACATGAACTCTTCGATCAGCTGGTGTGATTCTTTGCTTTCTTTTACCATTACTCCGATCGGTTTCCCTTTTTCATCTAATTTGAAACGGACTTCCGTAGAAGAAAAATTGATCGCCCCTTTACTGAAACGGGTTTTGCGTAAACGCTGCGCAATATCATTCAATAATAAGATCTCTTCTTCATGAACACCCTGTTTGGTTTCGATGATCTGCTGTACATCTTCATACGCATAACGGTGATCGGAATGGATCACTGTTTTTCCCAGCCAGTATTGTTTTACTTCTCCCTTGGCCGTCATCTGAAAGATAGCAGAGAAAGTGAATTTATCTTCATGCGGCCGCAGTGAACACAGTTCATTTGAGATCCGTTCGGGTAACATCGGGTTTACACGATCGGGCAGGTAAACAGATGTGGCGCGTTTGTAAGCTTCCTCATCCAGTTCTGTTTCAGGATGTACATAGTAACTCACATCGGCAATATGTACACCTATCTCATAATTGCCATTGGGTAATTTGCGGAGAGAGATGGCATCATCAAAATCTTTGGCATCTGCGGGGTCGATCGTGAACGTAAGTATCTCACGGCAATCCCTTCTTTTTTTGATCTCTTCAGAATCCAGTACATCGGGTAAACGTTCAGATTCTTCCAATACATCTTCGGGGAAGAACAAGGGGAAGCCTGCCTGTGCCAGCAGTTCTTTCATTGCCGCATCATTCTCATCTTCCGGCAGCATTACGTTAACCACCATGCCTACGGGTTTCTTATCGTCTCTGTCCCATTTAACCAATCTGGCTACTACCCTGTCTTTGTTCTTGGCGCCATTCAGATCAGTTAATGGAATAAAAAGATCCGGCATGGGTTTATCTGTATCGGGAATAAAGAATGCATAATTGGTAGAGAGTTGTATATGGCCAATGAATTCTGTTTGCTTACGCGTAACCACTTCCATGATCTTGCCTTCTTTCTTACCGGTACGCATATTCTCCTTAACCACTTTTACGCGAACGGTATCACCGTTCAATGCCGTATTAAAATCGCCTGGGCGAACCAATACATCGCCGGTTACGTTCTCAACGATCACATAGCCCATACCAGAACGGGTAACTTCGAGTTTACCTTTCAATGTGGCTTGTGCGGTTATCTTGGATTTTGGTTTTGATTTCTGTTTTGTTTTTTTCTTGCTCATGTTGCTGGGTTGAAACGAAAGTTCCTGATAAATTCCTTTACCAGTTCATTGAACTGTTCACCTTCGTCGAATAAAAAATAGTGTTGTATGGGTAAAACATACATGGGTAATGAGGCAAGTTGTTCCGAAAATTTGGTGAGCCTTACGGCATCTTTTTCTGTTGTAAGGATCAGTTTGTCTTTTGCATGTATATGCTCAAATTTCTCAATGATCTCATGCAGGTCATCAATCGAAAAGATATGATGATCTGAATAATCCTGCTGGTAATAGGTGTGTGCTTTCTCATGAAGGTATTCTTTCAGGGGCTTGGGGTTGGCAATACCGCAAACCAGTAATACTTCATCACGGGGAGTTAACAGCCATTCATCTTTATGGTTGATGATATGATAGGGTGTGCCATATTCAATGGTGGTAAAGAATACTTTCTGTGCCGCATCAGGGTTCAGGCTGCGAATGATCTTTTGCTTGGCTTCTGCAGAAAGATCATTTGGGCATTTGGTTACCACGATCACCTGGGCTCTTTTGGCCGAAGCCCATTCATCGCGCAGATCACCGGTGGGCAGAAAGAAATCATTTGAATATAAATTGCCGTATTCCGTGAGTAGAATATTGAATCCTGCACGTATCGTTCTATGTTGAAAAGCATCGTCCAGTATGATCACCTGCAGATCTGGCACATCCTGTAACATATGGGGAATACCCACGATCCTTTCGTCGCAGGAAGCTACTGCCACATCCGGGAATTTATTATGGAACTGCATAGGCTCATCGCCTATTTCCAGAGCAGTGGTCGTATCATCGGCCAATGCATATCCTTTGGTCTTTCTTTTATACCCCCGGCTCAGTGTACCCACTTTGAACTCGTTCTTCAGAAGATCAGCAAGAT
>CANGOX010000018.1 GCA_947455605.1 Chitinophagaceae bacterium | reverse complement strand
GCTTCTACGTGCTTTCTTATGACCGAATTTCTTACGTTCAACACCACGTGGATCACGTTTCAGTTGGCCGGCAGCTTTCAGTGCAGGACGGAATTCAGCGTTCACTTCGAGCAATGCACGTGCAATACCCAGTTTGGCTGCTTCTGCCTGTCCTTTTAAACCACCACCCTGAGCATTGATAACGATATCAAGCTTTCCGATCATATCGGCAGTTTTCAGAGGAGCTTCAACCTGGTTCTGTAAGTACACCAGTGGAAAATAAGCTTTGTAATCTTTGTCGTTTACAGTGATCTTACCATCGCCTTTACTCACGAATACGCGGGTAACGGCTTCTTTACGGCGACCAACTGCATTTTTTTGCTTTTCCATTTATATTAATTTGGAATTTGAATGTTGAGGTTGAGAATTAGAATTTTAATTCTTTAGGCTGTTGAGCAGTGTGCTGGTGAGTTCCACCGGCATACACAAAGAATTTTTTGATCATTTTACGACCGAGGCGGTTTTTAGGAAGCATGCCTTTTACAGCTCTTTCCATGATCACTTCCGGACGGCGCTTCAATAAATCCTGGGCAACTTCTTCCTTTTTACCACCTGGGTAACCGGAATAGTTCAGGTATATTTTCTGCTCAGACTTGTGACCTGTAAAAACAACCTTTTCAGCGTTGATCAGGATCACATAATCACCGCAATCTACGTGCGGGGTGTAATAAGCTTTGTTCTTACCGCGAAGAACAGAAGCAATTTTCGATGCAATACGTCCTACGGTTTGATTAGTACCGTCAACCACATACCAGTTGTGCTGTACGGTAGCCGCGTTCGCATGCTTAGTGGTGAAATGAAGTTTACTCATAATATTTCTGTTTTAATGACCCGGTCGCTATCCCGCCGGTTATAATGTCCCGATTTTTCGGGAGGCGAAGGTAGCCCCCACCTGCTCAATTTTCCAAGAATTTGAGGAAGTATTTTGTATCGTACCTTTGTAACTTATTGATTTTCAATAATAATTTTGAAGCATTTTTTAATTATCCTTATGAAACAGGCGATTTTACTGCTATTTAGTCCCGGCTAAGCCGGGATTGCGTTGCACACTTCAGCGCCAACAAGGGATTTGTGCAGGGTATTTTTGCCACAGATTGCACAGATTACCACAGATTTGTTCTGTTTTCTGTGAGAATTTGTGAATCTGTGGCGAAACCCTTTACGTTGAATACATTTGCCTTCAATTAGTATACTTGACTTACCGCAAATTCCAACCCACCCAACTTTTCACCGGCACCGAACTGCTCGGCCCGGATGCTGTATTGATCACGGATGAACAGGGAAAAGTAGAAGATATTGTTTCTGCAAAAGAAGCCGGAGAAGATATACAGCAGCTGGATGGCTTACTAAGCCCCGGGTTTATCAACTGCCATTGCCATCTCGAACTCAGCCATATGCGCGGGCTTGTTCCCGAACAGACCGGTCTGGTGGATTTTGTTTTTAAAGTAGTCACCCAACGTCATTTCCCCGAGGATGAAATACAGGATGCCATTGCCAAAGCAGAAGATGAAATGCTTGCAAATGGAATTGTAGCCGTGGGAGATATTTGTAACAATACACATACCCTTCAGCAGAAACAGCAACAAAGACTGGCTTATTATAATTTTATTGAAGTGAGTGGATGGTTGCCTTCAGTTGCTCAATTGAGATTTGAGAGATCAATGGGGTATTATGATGCGTTCAAACAACTCCAAACTCCAAACTCCAAACTCCAAACTTCTCTCTCGCCACATGCACCCTACTCCGTTTCGGAGGAGTTGTGGACATTGATGGCTACATATTTTGAGCAGAAAACAGTAACGATTCATAACCAGGAAACAGATTTTGAAGATCTGCTGTTCCAAAAAAAGGAAGGCGATTTTATGAGAATGTATGGTTTGATGAATATGGATACATCCTTCTTTAAACCAACCGGTAAAAGCAGTCTGCAATCATATTTTTCGAAAATGAGTAATGCAAAGAAGGTATTACTGGTTCACAATACATTTACGAAAGAAGAAGATGTTGCTTACGCAAGTTTGGAGTCTGAAGTTTTGAGTTTGGAGTTGTTTTATTGTATATGCCCGAATGCGAATCAATATATTGAGCTGGCAGTTCCGCCTGTTGATATGTTCCGTCGAAATAATTGTCAACTCGTTATTGGAACGGATAGCCTTGCTAGCAATTGGAGTTTGAATATTCTGGATGAGTTAAAAACCATCACCAAAAATTATCCTTCCGTTCCGTTGAAGGAATTATTAAAATGGGCCACACTCAATGGCGCCCGGGCTTTGCAGATGGATGATCAACTGGGTAGTTTTGAGAAAGGGAAAAAACCCGGACTTGTTTTAATAAGTGGCTTGCAGAATGATCAACTAACCACTTCAAGTAATAGTACGCGTTTGCTATAACTTATCGAAGATATACCAGCAGCATCCCATTCACTCATTCACTCATTCACTCATTCACTCATTAATTCAAGCCAGGATCTCCTGCAAGATCTCAAAACTCCTCATCTCCCCAAAATCTGAAATGTGCAGCGATAAATAGGTTTGATACGCCTGTAATAATTCCCTACGAATTGTTCTGTTCAATGAGATCCCTTCCAGATCATTATAGAATTGTAAGCCGGAAAGTTCCGATGTTATTTTAGCATGGTTACCCTCAAGATAATACGGATGGGTAGGTTTGTCTGCGATAAACATTCCTTCCTGAAGGTCTAGCACCGGTGTCTGTTCACTATAGGTTCCGTTAAACTGGAAACCCAGTTCACTTCCTAAATGAAGGGTAAAATACAATGGCAGATTTCCTGTTAAGGTATCATTGCCTTTATCTAATTGCTTTAATGTGTCTTCAATCAGATAAAATAATTCGGGATTGGCTTCAGGTTGTTTCAGACTATGCTGGAGTAATTCGATCACAAATTGTGCCACGGTATTCCGCACCACATCAAACAGAACCTTCTCATATAGATAGGCCCATTGGTATTCTTTGATGAATTGTAACTGCTTCAGTTCATTATGGTACACTTCCATATCCAGCATGGCCGCCGGCTGGAAGAAACTGGCTTTACCTGCGGAAGTTTTACTGCTTTGCCTCACCCCTTTTACCATATAGCTCTGTATTCCAAACAGCTCGGTATAGATAGTAGTGATGATACTGGTATCACCATACTTTACTGTTCTTAAAACAATGCCTTTGGTGGCGTGAACCATGGTTTGTGAAAAATGAGTACCTGTAAAAGTACATTGGTTTTTTCAACACAGAGGCCACGGAGGAACGGAGCTTCAAAGAGATCTCTCTGTGTAACTCCCAATCTCCGTGGCCTTTGTGTTGAAAATAATATATGAGGCTTTAGTCTTCCCTACCAACAGGTACCGGCACAGGAATCAGTTTAATGATCCTCACACGGTTCAATCCGCGCATGATAAAATAGGTAAGATCGAACTCAAACCATTTCTTGGCAAAATTGGCATCGTCTTTGGCAAAATGGTGGTTATTCTGAAACAGTTCACCCATCAGAAAAATACCCCAGGGTGAAGAATTCTTTGAATGATCCCCATTATCATAGTTGCTGTATCCGTACTTATGTCCACACCAGTTTACAACTGCACCCTGTATAGGCCCCATCAAATAATGAATAGGCAATAACATGAACCACCAGATATTAGGTGCGAAATAAATATAGAACGCTGTATACCCGGCCATAAAGAACAAACGGGTTAACCAGTGGTGACCAAATTTGTCGAGGCGGTCCCAAACAGGCAGGTATTCTTTGGTAAACTGCTCATCGGGTAAGCGCTTACCAGTAACAAAACTTCTGAAGATAAGAACCGTACTGCGCATCATCTGGTACACATCTGTAAAAAAATGTGGCGAATGGGGGTCCTGCTCGGTATCGCTGTAAGTATGGTGCATACGGTGCATTACACCATATGCCCTGGGCACTAAAAAAGAAGAACCCTGTACCAGCCAGGTGGCCATATAAAAGGTACGCTCCCAGTTCTTACTGGTGGTATACATTTTATGGGAACAGAACCGGTGTAAAAAGAAAGAATGGAAAAACAAAGACAGGAACCAATGTCCCAGAAAAAAGCACAGAATGGCAAGCATATAGAAGAATTGCGGGGGTTAGGTTGGTAAGATAGGGGAATAATGCATGCGCAACGCATTTGCAGCGATAATTACAGACAAATAACTGCCTGTTACACAATAGTTTATTTTATCACATGAACTTAGCCATGGATAGTTAAACAAAAAAAGCCCGCAATGCGGGCTTTTACAAGTAAGGTATTAAAAGCTTATACGACTCCGGTAAACTGCTTCAGAAAACGGACATCGTTCTGAGAATATAAGCGGAGATCGTTTACCTGGTATTTCAATTGGGTGATGCGTTCTACCCCCATTCCAAAGGCAAAACCGGTGTATTTATTTGAGTCAATGCCAAAGTTCTCTAATACATTGGGATGTACCATACCACTACCCAGGATCTCAACCCAGCCTGTGTGTTTACAGATATTGCAACCATCGCCACCACAGATCAGGCAGCTGATATCCATTTCGGCACTGGGCTCTGTGAACGGGAAATAACTCGGGCGGAATCGCACTTTCACATCCTTCCCAAACATTTCCTGTACAAAAAAGTAAAGGGTTTGTTTCAGATCGGCGAAGCTTACGTTCTCGTCTATATATAAACCTTCTACCTGGTGAAAGAAACAATGCGCTCTGGCACTGATGGTTTCATTCCGGTATACTCTTCCCGGACAAATAACCCTGATCGGTGGTTTCTGTGTTTCCATTACCCTTGCCTGTACACTGCTGGTATGTGTACGTAAAAGCCAGGATGGATTTTGATTGATATAGAAAGTATCCTGCATATCGCGGGCAGGATGGTCTTCGGGCAGGTTCATGGCACCGAAATTGTGCCAGTCGTCTTCAATTTCCGGGCCTTCTGCAACCGCAAAACCTAAACGTTTAAAGATGGACACGATCTGGTTACGTACAATATTTAAGGGATGGCGTGTGCCAACGGGAACCGGATCTCCGGGGAGACTCCAATCTATTAGTTTGGAGTCTGAAGTCTGGAGATTGGCGTTGTTTTCTTTTAGGGTTTCGTATTTAGCCTCTACAACAAGTTTAAAATCGTTCAGTACTTGGCCGAATTCTTTTTTGCGTTCGTTGGGTACATTGCGCATTTCGCCCATTATGGCTTTCACGATGCCTTTGGTGCCGAGGTATTTAATACGGAATTCTTCTACTGCATCGGGTGAAGTGGCTTCAAAAGCGGCTACTTCCTGCCTGTATGCCTCAATCTGGTGTACTAACTGTTCCATGAGGCGAAGATATTGAATAATGAATATCGAACAAGGAACACAGAACGGCTACACAAGGGATTCATTCAATATTCTCTATTCCTTGTTCGATATTCAATATTCGCCCGTTTGTTGGTGTTTTCACAAAAATTGCCCAAAACAAGGGCTATTACTTACATTTGTTCTTGCAGATGAACAATTTTATGGAGTACAATACAGAGCGAAATTACCTGGGCATGAAAGAATATGGCCGCCATGTACAGAAGATGGTGGAATATTTATTGACCATTGAGGACAAGGAAAAACGACAGCAACAGGCACATTGTGTGATTGAATTGATGGGTTTTGTAAACCCTCATTTAAAAAATGTAGAAGATTTCAGGCATAAGCTTTGGGACCATCTTTTCTTTATCAGTGATTTTAAATTGGAAGTTGACAGTCCCTACCCTATTCCACAAAAAGAAACCTATAAGCTGAAACCAGATCCACTGCCTTATCCCAAGCGCCATCCCAAATATGCGCACCTGGGTAAGAACCTGGAAGTGGTGATCGACAAAGCATTGAAAGAAGAAGATCCGGAGAAGAAAGCAGGCTTTGCGCATGCAATCGCTTATTACATGAAACTGGCTTACAGCAACTGGCATAAAGAACTGGTACATGATGATACTATCCGCACAGAGTTGAACAGTATTACAGGCGGACAATTAGAATTCAGCAATACCCCCTATATCAAACACCGCAACCAGAACTTTGAGCGGGATGAATATCCACGCAGTGGCGGTGGCGGACGCTGGCAGCAGAATTTTGGTGGACGTAGTGGCGGCAGGGCTGGCGGTGGCGGAAGAGATAACCGCGGTGGCGGCGGTGGCGGAAGAACCGACGGAAGAAACAACCGTGGTGGTAATGGCGGCGGCAACGGAAACACCCGTGGTGGCGATAACCGTGGTGGCAACACCGGTGGCAGACAGGAAGGTCGTGGCGGGCAGTTTAAGAAACGGTATTAGTTTATCGGTTAACTGGTTTATTTGTTGATTAGTTTAGAGGTAAAAAGATATTTTTAGGCATCAGAAAATTCTGATGCTTTTTTTATTTACGTAATCCGGGGCAGATCAAATTCAGGTCCGCCACCCATAAACGAATAAACCAGTAAACAAATAAACCAACAACATGAGCTCATTTGAAGTGATCGGTGGCAATAAATTAAAAGGTGAGATCATTCCGCAGGGAGCGAAGAATGAAGCTTTACAGATATTATCTGCCGTGTTGCTCACGGCCCAACCGGTAACGATCTCTAATATTCCGGATATACTGGATGTGAATCTGTTGATAGAACTGCTGCAGGATATTGGTGTAAAAGTTATACGTACAGGAAAAGACACCTGTACATTTCAGGCAGACAATATAGATGCCGATTATCTGGCATCAGATGATTTCAGGAAGAAGGGAGGACGGTTACGTGGCAGTGTGATGTTTGCCGGGCCGATGCTGGCAAGGTTCAAAAGAGCGTATATTCCGAAGCCCGGTGGCGATAAGATTGGCCGCAGAAGACTGGATACCCATATCATCGGTTTTGAGAAACTGGGTGCTAAGTATGAATATGATGATGTATTGGGTTGTTTTAAATTATCCTCTCCGCAATTAACCGGTGCGTTTATGTTACTGGATGAGCCATCCGTTACCGGCACCGCTAATATTGTAATGGCGGCAGTACTGGCAGAGGGTACCACCACTATTTATAATGCAGCCTGCGAACCCTATGTTCAGCAATTGTGCAAGATGCTGAACAGAATGGGTGCAAAGATCTCTGGCATTGGCAGCAACCTTTTGATCATTGAAGGGGTTAGTGTATTGGGTGGAACCACACACCGCATGCTGCCGGATATGATAGAGATCGGAAGCTTTATAGGGCTCGCGGCAATGACACAAAGTGAGATCACTATTAAAGACGCCGGCGTAGAACACCTGGGTGTGATACCTGAAAAGTTTCAGCAACTCGGTATTCAATTCCAGATCAAGGGTGATGATATTTATATTCCTGCACAGGAGGTTTATGAGATACAGACTTTTATGGATGGAGGAATTTTAACGATCTATGATCATCCATGGCCCGGTTTTACACCCGATCTCTTAAGTATTGTTTTAGTGGTAGCCACACAGGCAAGAGGCAGTGTATTGATACACCAGAAAATGTTTGAGAGCCGTTTGTTCTTTGTAGATAAACTGATCGATATGGGTGCTCAGATCATTCTCTGCGATCCACACCGCGCAACCGTAATTGGCTTGGGCAGAAAAAATAATTTACGGGGCATTACTATGAGCAGTCCCGATATACGTGCCGGTCAGGCATTGCTGATCGCTGCATTAAGTGCAGAAGGAAAAAGTGTGATACAGAATATTGAACAGATAGACAGGGGGTATCAGTTCATTGATGAACGTTTACGCAATCTGGGGGCGGATATTAAACGGGTGTCTTGATCTTAATTAGCATGAGCGTTCTTGTGAGGATACAAGAACTGCGGGTGGCAGTGTTTGTGTCCTCACAAACACCACTCACATTATCTGTGGTAAATAACAGGTATTAATACTCTATTATTTCTAATCGCAGTCTTCTACTTTGCATTTGCAACAAAAAGCAAAGTATGGAATATGGCGCCCTTTATTTTTATACAAGTACAATATATCAATGGAGACCATTGATCAGACAGTATGATTTTTATGGAACAATAACTGACTCCTTATCGTTTCTGCACAAAAAAGGAGTTATCAGAGTTTATGGATTTGTGATCATGCCTGATCACATCCATCTGATCTGGCAACTGATCAAACGTAATGGCAGAGAAAGCCCTGCAGCCAGCCTGATGAAATTTACTGCACACAGTTTTGAACAACATATTCTACAAACGAACCCCAATGATCTGTCGAATTACATAGTTAACTGGCGTTGCCGCAAATATAATTTCTGGCAGCCTGAACCTGATTGGTTTTTGCTGTTCAAGGAAAAGACAACTATGCAAAAACTGAATTATATCCACAACAATCCCCTGCAGAAGAAATGGAGATTAGCAGATGACACTATTACCTATACATACTCGTCCGCGAAGTTTTATGAAACCGGTATCAATGAATTTGATTTCCTGTACCATTATTTCGATTTTAATGATAGGCTTCCTGAAATATCATTTGATCAGGTCTTGTGAGAACACAAGACCCGCTACCCATTAATTACCCATTTTGTCTGTTTGGGCTTTCTTAAACCCATTTGTACATTTAAATCAAGTATTTACATGTTTCACAGATAAAATTCTCAGCAACAACCCAATCAGCTCTGCAACCATTGATAAAGCTTTGTTAATGGCGGTGACCACTCCTTTCCTATCGGTAAAAGAGTATTTGTTTGATTAACAGGCACGACAATTGCCTTATAGTGTGTATACATTCATCAAACACTTACTTATGAAAAAGTATGCTACTCTATTCAATACATGTAAAGTGAGCATGGCTTTACTTTTATTGACCGCAAACACACTGGCGTTTGCGCAAAGGCCTCCCGATCAGGAACGCCCCGCCAATCCGCAACGGCCGCCGGAGCGTGGCCGTCAGACAGAACCACAAAGACCGCCGCAACAACAAAGACCTGCCAATCCCCAGCGACCACCGGAACAACAACGACCGGCTAATCCACAACGGCCGCCAGAACAGCAGCGTCCTACTAACCCGCAACGGCCACCGGAGCAGCAAAGACCTGCCAACCCGCAAACACCGCCGCAGCAGCAAAGGCCTCCCTCACAGGAACGTCCGGTAAATCCACAACGGCCGCCACAACAACAAAGACCGGTAAATCCACAGGTGCCTCCACAACAGCAAAGGCCTCCTGTACAGGGGCGTCCTGCAAACCCGCAACGACCACCTAATCAACCACAGACTTATTCACAGAGACCTTCCAATAACCTAAGGCCTTTGGATACCCGTGTACAATCTTATAATAACAGACCCGGGTATAACAATCAAGTCTATAGGCGTGATAATGACAGAAGACAGCCTAGCCGTTATGGATTCAATTCTTATAACAGTTATAACTATCGCCCTCATTACAGCCGTCCACCGGTAATCTGGCAGGGACAACGTTATTACAGTAATTACAATTACAGTTATCACGTGTACCGACCATATAATTATGGATCATTCTTCCATCCGTTTGGATTCTTTATGTCGGCCTTAGGTGCCACAGCCATTACGCTCATGCTGAATGATGAGTATTACCGATATGACCAGGGAATTTATTACTCTCCTTATAATAATGGATATCGTGTGATCCCTGCACCTGCCGGTATTTTTATCAGATACTTACCTACGGGGTATGCTACCATCTATCTGGGAGATTATACTTACTATTATTTTGCAGGAACTTTTTACAATGATGGTCAAAACGGATATTCCGTAGTACCACCTCCTCCGGGTGCCGTTGTATATGATCTGCCGGAAGGAGCTACAGAAATTAAGATTGGTGATATCGTATACCTCCAATACAATGGAACCTACTATCAACCCATACAGTTAAATGGCAGAGATGCCTATGAAGTGGTGCAGTTTGAAGAGGATAATAACTAGATACGTTCTCTTTTACAAAAAAGGCCACCTGTTATCAACGGGTGGCCTTTTTTATGAACGCAAACATATATAACCTGATTATTTATTTTTACCCAGGAATGCATGGGCAAATCTTTCTCCCATCATTCTTTGACCGGCCGAATTAAAATGAACGGTATCTCCCACATGCGAAAGATCCTCTGTTTTGATCACGGTTGCCAGTTTATCTTCTTCCGCATATGCATGAATGATCGTATTTATCTGTAACCACTCGTTTGTATTGTTTGAGTAAGACCCCAGTTCACCTATGAATATGGGCAGTTTTTGATTACCGATGATATTTCTGAAAGTTGTAAATAGTTCGGTAAGCTTGTCTTTATACACAGGGATCCTTTCTTTATTGGCATCACTCTCGCCCTGGTGCCATAGTACACCTTTTATAATCCCGTATTGTTTTCCGATAGCCACTTTCTCACGAAAATTGGTCAAAAGGTTTACACCCCGGTAACTTGAATCGCCCAGCCATTGACGGATGGCGCTACCGCCAATGGCGGTTGGCAGGATCAAAATGGTAATATTCGCCGGCACTTTTTCCAAAAGAGTTCTTCCAAATGACAGTCCGCAATCCAGTCCTGTACGTGTGGGTTCATAAAAATGCAGGGGTTCTTTTGCATAAACAATTTTCCCTTTGGCATCGATCGATAAGATCCTTTTATCCGGTAATGTATCCTGAGGCTCCACAATACCTCGGCCGGCCATATTGGATTGTCCTGCCATCAGGAACACCCAAACATTTTCTTTAGTTGGCACCTGTTGAACAAACTCAACTGTTTTGGGAAAAAATTTTGTGCGGCTATCCTGGATCTGTTTCCATGAGAGGAGGCTAAGAAACAAAATTACAAACAGGCTTTTTTTCATATCACTAAAATTTTAAGCATTGATGTGCCGGATAAATATAAGCACTGTTTTAAACTGTTTTCGCATTGTTTAGCATATCGAAACGTTTGTTTTTGAAAAATCTGATAGAAATAAAGTAATTAAACTGCGCATAAATACCTAATGAAAAAGGGTGTTTTATATTCTTTTTCGCAAGGGGCTACAGATACCTTCATCCAGTCAAAAAAAATAAAAACCAAAACCTACGATCATGAAAACAAAACACATTGTTAGCATCCTTTCGCTGATGCTGGTTATTTTACTGGGAATCTATTCCTGTCAAAAAGAACAGGTTATCAACAGCCAACCGGTTTCTTTTGAAGAAAAACTGGTAGGGGATGATAATTTTGAGAAGCTCAACAACGCCATGGACCGTTTCGATCCACAGTATGTATCCATTGTTTACCACGACCCCCGAACGCCAAAAAAATATCTGAGGCCAGTATAGAGATCCTTAAAAAACTGGGGGCAGATCCCAAAAACCTGGCGATGCAGAATGAGCTGGCCCGTTTGTATCATTTTAGTTCTTTTGGTGAGTTTACAATGTATTCAACTAATATTTCAGAAGGACTAAAAGAGCTTGATATAAAATTTAACTTTACGAAGGAGGTAACTGAGAATAATAAAGCTGATGAATTTGTAAAAGCAAGAGGGTTGTATGCATTGAAAATGTACAACAGACTTAAAGACAAACAATCGGGGCAGCAAAACCATATTGCCGTGAATGCTACTGGTGTTAACAATTGGGAAGAATATACAGAAGAACTGGTACTATATTTTAAGACAGTTGTAAATAATCAGGGATTGATTGTTGATAATGAAGAAGGCGGGGGAGGATGTAATGGAGAGATATGCTGTGATCAAAAAGTAGTATGTGACTCAGAAGCAAGAAAAACTCGCACAATAAATATTGTCGTTTTAGGAGGAGGTGGTGCAGCAGCCGGCGCTAAAACTGGGGTGTCCGCAGGAACAACGGTTTTCCCTGGACTCGGAACAATAGGGGGGTTTTTTCTTGGTGGTACTATAGGAGGCGGATTAGGATTAGCAGCCGCTTATGCTATTTATTATAATGATCTTGATATTTGTAAAGCAAAATACCAGCTTTGTATAGACTCAAAAAATAAGCAATGAAAAAAATAAAAAAATATCTGGTTGATTTGCCACTGAAAACACTTCTTCAAATCAACTCAATAGTTTTATGGGGTTATTTTATTTACATTTTACTCTTAAAAGATAGAATTAAAAACACTGAAATCACATACCTCATTATTACTTTGCTTTCCTGGGGTGGCATTACTTTCTTTTCATTGACTTTATTAATTCAATTTCTCGACAAAGAATATCGTAAAACCTTTTCAAATAAACTAATTGTATTCCTGTCGTTTATAATAATTGCTGTTGCATTTTTTGGACCAATTGTCAGTTACTTTATCGCAAAGCATTACGATAATGAAATAGAGATTATTAAACAAGCGATGCATCATAGCTAATCTCTCAGTTTAAACTATAAGCCACAACAAATATTTGTTGTGGCTTATAGTTATCTGCTGGGACTCGAACCCAGGACCCGATGATTAAGAGTCAGCCGCTCTACCAACTGAGCTACAGAATCAGAGTTGCAAAATTAATAGGTATGAGTGAGTGGAACTGAAACATCATCAATTGTTATTGAAAAGGTCCAGCAGTTTATTAATGATCTTCCCCTTATCGATATACTTCTTACCATTCAGGTACATTTTACCTGTTGTAGTATTGTTCCTGATCACAATGTTATTACCGAATGTTTCCATGCATTTATTGGATATAGTATTCTGCACAGTATTGTTCTGTATCGTTACGTTACTTATCTCCGCATAAACAGCTTCCGTATATTTATAAACACGGATACCATTCCCTTTACCACCTGCGCAAGTCACTTTATTATTGGTGATCATCACATCACTACTGGGTCTTCGTTTAAACATACCACTATCCCCATAACCAATACCAGAAGTTACGGAGATGCCCGAGCATAGGTACCATTCATTGTTAAAGCTTACTGTATTATTGGCAATCAATGTTTTCCTGGTGTTATGGTTTCTAATACCTCCGCCATCAGCTGTACTTTTAACCGTATTGCTGTCAACGGTTATATAATCCGATGATTCAAGATTGATGTCGTAATCATGGTTATCATTTGATATATTCTTTTTAATATACACATTCATCGAATTCCAGGCAGTAATGCCCATAGTGGCATTTCTTTCAGTCACATTATCATGAATAGATATTCCGCTGCTCCAGTTGGTGCCTATTCCCCATCCGCCATTATCATTACATATGCAATTGTAAACTTCTATCTTCTGGTCATACATAGTATCATAACGAAGACTTTTATCCGAGCTTTCAAGAGAAATACCCCCACCCTCTGTGGGAAGAATGCCGCTATAGGCATTATTACAACGCATTTAAGAGACAATGATATCTGCAGGCTCCTTTACTTTATTGGAAGCATTGATGCGTAATAATTTCTGTTCGTATAAACCTTTTTGGTTCTGTTTATTCCCGTCTATGGTAAAGTGATTGATTCTTACCCCTTTGATCTGTTTATGATCCGGGTCGGCCGGCTCAATAAGCATCACACCAACATTCTGATTAAATTCTTTATAATTGTTTTTTCATCGTCGCCTCGTATTTCCATGCTATCATAAATAACTTTCAGGCAATGGTATGGGTATACGCCTGATACGATATATGTTCCCTCAGGTATATACACATCTTTTTTATTCTTTCCGCAGTAGTCGATAGCATCCTGCAGGGCTTTTGTATCATCAGTAATCCCATCACCTTTTACTCCCAATGTTTTTACGTTAATACTTGTTCTTTTCTGAGCTAACACAGCAATAGAAGAGAAAAATAAAAGCAGCAAAAAGATTTTTTTCATGCGTAGGTTTTTGGTGATTGATTGTCAATAAATATATAGCAAAATATTCACATACGAAAGTGTCTTTAGGATTAATTAACGATTGATCCATCAGCCAACCCATTACCCAGTTCACATGCTGAACGAATCAGATTGTCTTTTGCGGCCAGTATAGCCGCTGCCATATCTGTTTCTTTTCCATTAATATTGATCAGTCGGCTAAAATAGTTATCCAATTCCGGGCAAGGGGTTGCCGGCAGTTTACCGGCAAACCCGATAACCGGTATATGTTTTTGTTTGGCCCGTAATGCCACACCAAAAGGGGCTTTACCCTCCAGTGTTTGAAGGTCGATACTACCTTCGCCCGTGATAATCAGATCTGCTGTTTGAAGGGCTTCATCATAATGGGTAAGGACAAGAAACTGATCGATGCCGTTTGTAAGTTTCGCCTTCAATAATGCGGCGAGACCGGCAGCAGTTCCACCGGCGGCACCTCCATATTTTATAGAAGACATATCAATACCCAAATTTTCCAATACAACCTGATTGAATCGCATAAGCGATGCTTCCAGTTTTTCTACATCATTGTTGGATGCCCCTTTTTGTGGACCGAATATTTTTGCGGCGCCTTTTTCACCTAATAATGGATTGGACACATCGGCCAGTATGATAAGATCGATCCCAAAGATCCTTTTATCCAATGCAGACAGATCTATAGCAGCAAGATGAATAAGGTTTTCGGGCATCCCGTTTAGTGGATCCCCATTTGCATTCAGAAAAAGGATGCCCATCGCCTCCATGATCCCGCATCCTGCATCAACCGTAGCACTGCCACCAACACACAGGAATATCTTCTTCACTCCTTTGTCCAATGCTTTTTTTATCAATTCTCCTGTGCCAAAGGAAGAAGCATGTAAAGGATCCAGTTCTTCTTTATTCAATAAACGAAGCCCTGAAGCTGCGGCCATTTCAATTACAGCTGTTTGTCCGTTATCGATCAACCCATAACCGGCGTGGATCTTTCTCCCTAAAGGATCTTGCACGGATTCTTCAATAAAAATACCCCTAGAGATTGTAGTCAATAAATGCCCCGTACCGTCGCCTCCATCTCCTACCGGAAAACAATGGGTTGTACATTCCAATGAACTTTGTTGCAATCCTTCTTCAATAGCTTTGGCAGCAGCTGTTGCATCGATACTGTTCTTAAAAGCATTGGGTGAAATAAGGATATGCATAGGATTACATAAAGAAGGATAAAAGATACACCATCAACAAAGAAATCAAACCCATGATCAGAGTTGCTACAGAATAAACTTTCAACATCGCCGGCATTTCAATTCTTTCAAATTTGGCGATCACCCAGAAATAGGCATCATTGGCATGAGAAATCATCATAGATCCGGCACCCATAGACAGTACACAAAGCAGTTTTTGATCAGGTGTGATAAATCCCAGTGCCGGCAACAAGGGCTGTATAATAGATGCTGCCGTAATGATTGCCACTGTTGATGAACCCTGGGCAGTTTTTAAAACAAACGTGAGTAAAAAAGGAAATAGGATACCCATACCCGCCAATGGCAAAACCGCTCCCATATGTTGCCCGATCTTGGTAGCCGCCAGTACAGCACCAAACGCACCTCCTCCTCCTATGATCACTAGAATACCTCCGGCTTTTTCGGCAGATTCCTGTAACCAGAGATTTATTTCCCTGCCTTTACCCGAGCGGCTGCTCAGCAGTGCCAATATCACACCTACTGACAAAGCAATTACCGGATCTCCTAAAACAGCAAATACTTTTGCCACTAACGATATGTTGGTAGATAATATCGATTTCGTTGCAATTAAAATAATGGGTAGCAGAACCGGAAGAAATGAATTAAAAACAGAAGGGGGTGTAGCTCTTTGATTGATGCGTTCATCTGGTTTTTCAACACTTGCTTCGAATACGAATTTCTTTCCGGCGAATGAAGTATAGAAATAGGCAGCCAGCATAGCAGGGATAGCTACTAATATGCCCACCATGATCAGTTTACCATATGATACACCGATCAACCCGGCAGCCGCAGCAGCTCCCGGATGCGGAGGAATTAAACAATGTACCGAATACAGGCCCGTAGCCATTGAAACCGCCATGATCACCAGGGGAGTGCCGGTTCGTTTGGCCAGAGTACTGTTCAATCCACTCAGGACAATAAAACCTGAATCACAAAAGATAGGCAGACCCACGATAAACCCTGTTACACTCATCGCCAGGGCAGGATAACGCCTCCCGATCTTTGCAAGAATATAATTGGCCATCACACCTGTACTTCCGTTTCTTTCGAGTATCACACCCAAAGCTGTACCCAGCAGAATCATAAAGCCTAAGGACCGCAGAATATTCCCAAATCCTTCTTTCATGGTATTCACTACTTCCATCACCGGCAGTTGTACACCTAAGCCAACAACAAAAGAAGCGATCAACAGGGCAAAAAAGGGATGCAGGCGTAGTTTAGCGGTCAATACAACAATGAGGCTGATGCCTGCCAGTAAAACAATCAGTATTTGCAAAAAGGAATCTGTCATCGGTGACCGGAATTTTCTTACTCCGCTTAAGAGAACAATTTATTCAAAAAAAATGAATACAATCATTTATCCTATCTGTGAACAAATACCTTTGCAGCATGAATATATTTGAGACCCTCAGCCATACCATCAAAAGCAGAAGAACCACCAAGCCATCTGATATGAACGGCAAGAAGATTGATAACACGATCATTCAACAATTACTGGAACTCGCCAACTGGGCCCCTACCCATGCCCGTACTGAACCCTGGCGTTTTATTGTTTATGAAGGCGATGCTAAAACAACATTTTGCATGGATCATGCAGAATTAATGAAAGCGAATACAGATCCCGAAAAATTCACTAACGCCAAATATCAAAAGATCATTGAGAATGGAGAAACTGCTTCGCATATTGTACTTGTGTATATGAAACGTACCCTTACCCATACCATTCCGGCAATTGAAGAGATCGCAGCGGTTTCCGCTGCTATTCAGAATATTCTGCTGGGCGCCCAATCACTTACTATTGGCGCTTTGTGGAGTACAGGAGGTATGGCCCATCATCCTTCTTTAAAAAAATATCTGGAACTGGGAGAGGAAGATATTGTAATGGGATTATTATTTCTTGGATATACAGATATACCTGCCAGTGCCGGCAAAAGGAATATTCCTTTGGAGGAAAAGATAGTTTGGAAATCGTGAATCATGATACGTCAGTCTTGAGTGAAAAATACTCACGATTGACGTCTCACGATTCACGACCCCCCTGTCTGGCTGCTCCAGCATCCCGACAGGGGTTATCAGGATTAAATTGTTTCTTTGCTTAAATCTCATTCATGTCAGCATCACTCGGCAAACTGATCATTCTTACAGCTCCATCTGGCTCGGGTAAAACATCTATTACCCGTTTCCTGATCAATAAATACCCTAAACTGTCTTTCTCTATTTCGGCCACCACGCGTTTACCCAGGGGTACGGAAAAAGATGGTATTGAATATCATTTTCTAACGGTGGAAGATTTCAGAAACCGTATTGACGCCAATGATTTTATTGAATGGGAAATGGTATACGAAGGCAAATACTACGGTACCCTTAAATGCGAGCTTGAACGTATCTGGAACCAGGGAAAAGTGCCTATGCTGGATATAGATGTACAGGGAGCCATCCATGTGCAACAACAGTTTGCCGGAGATTGTCTTTCCATCTTCATACAACCACCTTCGGTAGCTGAACTCCGCCGCAGGCTTGAAAGCCGTGGTACAGAAACGCCAGAAAGTCTGGAAACAAGGGTTAACAAAGCCAGTTATGAAATGTCGTTCAATCATCATTTCACCAAAACCATCCTGAACGACGAACTGGATAAAGCCTGCGCCGAAACAGAAACTGTGATCAAAGATTTCTTAGGTTGGTAAGCTTGTTTTGCTGAAATTTATCGTCTAACAACTTACCTATGCCATTTAAGAACAGAACCGTATTCATTACCGGCGCCAGTCGCGGTATTGGTAAAGCCATGGCTTTACGTTTGGCCAGAGAAGGCGCCAATATTGTGATCGCTGCCAAAAGTGTAGAAGAAGATCCCCGCCTGGGAGGCACTATCTATTCTGCTGCAAAAGAAGTAGAAGCCGCCGGTGGAAAGGCATTGGCCGTTCAGTTAGATATACGCCATGAAGACCAGATACAGGCAGCTGTTCAGCAGGCCGTTGATACATTCGGGGGCATTGATGTATTGATCAATAATGCATCTGCCATTCAACTTACACCAACCGAACAAACTGAATCCAAACGTTTTGATCTGATGCAGAGCATCAATGTTCGGGGAACATTTCTCATGGGTAAGCATTGTATTCCTCATCTCAGAAAAGGAAAGAATCCGCATATCATTACTTTATCACCACCCATTAATCTGAATCCCAAATGGATGGGCGGGCATATTGCTTATACCATTACCAAATACAGTATGAGTATGTTGGCATTGGGTTGGGCCGCAGAGTTAAAAGGAGCAGGCATTGCATCTAATGCATTATGGCCAAGAACCACTATTGATACTGCTGCTGTAAGAAATTTATTAGGCGGTGAAGCACTCGCTAAAATGAGCCGCACGCCTGATATCATTGCCGATGCTGTTTATTATATTCTCAGTAAGACTGCCGAAAAATGCAGTGGCAATACCTTTGTTGACGAAGAGGTATTGGCAGCTGAAGGCATTACCGATCTCAGCAAATATTCTGTTGTTCCCGGTGCTGAACTATACAAAGACCTTTTCGTTTAATTGATGGACCCCTTATTTATGAGAAAGATTGTATTATCTGTAGTAATTGCTGCAGTGGCATTTTCGTTGCAGGCACAAAAGGTAGATCCCAAAGTCAAAGCAGCTGCCATAAAAGATATTGATGCGAAGTATGAACTCTATAAGAAGAATGCGTTGCAGATCTGGGACTATGCTGAGGTAGGTTATAAAGAGGCCAAAAGTTCTGCCTTACATCAACAAACATTAAAAGACAATGGTTTCACTGTGCAATCAGGCGTAGCAGATATACCCACTGCATTTGTGGCATCCTATGGAAGCGGCAAGCCGGTGATCGGTATTCTTGCAGAGTTTGATGCTTTGCCCGGTTTATCGCAGGAAGCCAATCCGGAAAAGAAAGCCGTTGCCGGAAGAGATGCCGGACATGGCTGCGGTCATCATTTATTCGGTACCGCATCTGTTGCTGCCGGAATTGAGATCAAAAAACTGATCGAAGAGAAAAAATTCAGTGGTACCATTCGTGTATATGGTTGTCCAGCTGAAGAAGGTGGTAGCGGCAAAGTATATATGGTGCGTGCAGGTCTGTTCAATGATGTAGATGCTGCCATTACCTGGCATCCTTCCGATTCAAATGCGGTTACCATGACCAGTTATCTATCCAATATATCCGCCAAATTTCGTTTTCATGGTTTATCTGCCCATGCCGCAGCTTTTCCGGAGAGAGGAAGATCAGCACTGGATGCAGTGGAGTCTATGGACTATATGGTGAATATGATGCGCGAACATATTCCGCAGGAAACAAGGATACACTATGTAATTACCAATGGGGGCAAAGCGCCCAATGTAGTTCCCGATTTTTCTGAAGTGTATTATTATGTTCGTCACCCAAAAAGAGATCTTGCCAAAAGTATTTTTGATCGTGTGGTAAAAGCAGCCAATGGCGCTGCTATGGGCACAGAAACCACGGTAGATTATGAGATCATTGGCGGAACTCATGATATGTTGATGAATGCTACCCTTGCCATGGCCACACAAAAGAATCTGGATATGGTTGGTGGCGTAACCTATACAAAAGAAGAAATAGAATTTGGGAAAAAGATACAAGCCGGTTTTACTTACAAAGCACAACCCATTGAAACTGCTGCAACCATCAAACCTTTCAAAACCAAACCCGATGCCGGTGGCGGATCATCTGATGTAGGCGACGTGAGTTATATGGTACCTACGGTTGAAATGAGTGCTGCCACCTGGATCCCCGGCACTCCCGCACACAGCTGGCAGGCCGTAGCCTGCGGAGGAACTGAGATCGGCACCAAGGGAATGATGGTAGCTGCCAAAACCATGGCACTAACAGCGATTGACCTGTTTACAGATTCGGATCTTTTACAAAAAACTAAAGCAGAATTCAAAGCAGTGAAAGGAGATTATCAATACAAAGCCTTACTTGGTGACAGAAAACCGGCGCTGAATTATAGAGATTAAGGAATTCGTGAGTTGTGAGTAGGCAATCGTGAGTAAATTTCGAAAAGACAACTCACGACTCACGATCTCTTCTCCACCACTCTCCTGTAAACATCCATGTCAATTGCCTTCTCACTCTTGGCAATGATCACTGTGGCTATCGTGTTTCCAATCATATTGGTTATTGCACGGCCTTCGCTCATGAAACGGTCAACGCCGATCAATAAGGCAAGCCCTTCCAGCGGAATCACTTTTAAGATAGTTAAGGTAGATGTTAATACAATAAAGCCACTTCCGGTAACACCTGCGGCTCCTTTGCTGGTGATCAATAATATTCCAATGATGGTGAGCTGTTGCGTAAGCGAAAGATCGATATTGAATACCTGCGCCAGAAAGATCGTGGCCATACTCAGATAGATAGTTGTACCATCCAGGTTAAAACTGTAACCGGTAGGAATGATCAATCCAACTACGGTTCTTTCGCAACCTGCCGCTTCCAGCTTTTCCATGATATTAGGTAATACCGATTCACTGCTGCTGGCACCCAGCACGATCAATAATTCTTCTTTGATGTATACCAGCAGTTTCCACACATCAAACCCATAATACCTGCCGATCAGGTTCAACACCACAAAAATGAATAAGAATGAGGTGATATAATATGCGAGTAATAATTTACCCAGTACCGCAAGACTCCCAAATCCAAACTTGCCGATGGTGTATGCCATACCACCAAAAGCACCGATAGGACTGAATTTCATCACAATATGGATCACATTGAAGAAGGCCTTGTTCAATCCTTCAAACATAGAGATGAGCTTATTACCCGCAGTACCCATTTTAGAAACCGCTACACTGAAGAGAACACCAAAGAATAAGATCTGCAACAGATCACCTTTGGCAAATGAGTCCATGATATTAGTGGGAATGATATGCGAAAAGAATTCGCCCCAGTTCATCTCTTTGGCCGCAGATGTATATTTATCCAGGTTTTCTTTGGGAAGATGATTGGTAGCGATACCGGCTCCGGGTTTGATCACATTGGCAACTACCAGTCCGATAATCAGCGCGAATGTGGTAACTACTTCAAAATAGAGCAACCCCTTACCGCCTACCCTGCCTACTTTTTTTAAACTGCCCGCACCGGTAATACCAAGCACAATGGTTAAGAAGATCACCGGCGTGATCACCATCTTGATCATGTTAATGAAGGACTCGCTGATGAGTTTTGCCGTTGGTGCAAAAGCGGGGAACATCCATCCTGTAAATACACCCAATGCAATACCAATGATCACCTGTACATACAATACTTTAAGATATTTCATTGGCAGAAAGTTGTTTGGTTCAGCAATCTACAAAAAAGTCCATAGACCATGGTCCATGGACTATGGACTTTCCTTGCCGAATCAATCCATTTTCTCAGGCCGCATCTGCGGGAAGAGCAGTACATCCTGTATAGACACCTGGTTGGTCATCATCATACATAAACGATCGATACCAATACCGATACCTGAGGTTGGTGGCATACCATATTCCAGTGCGCGCAAGAAATCATGGTCAATAAACATGGCTTCATCATCTCCACGCTCCATCAGTTTGGACTGTTCCTCAAATCGTTCGCGTTGATCGATCGGATCGTTCAATTCTGTATAGGCATTGGCGATCTCCTTTCCGTTCACCATCAGTTCAAAACGTTCTACCAATCCCGGTTTACTGCGGTGTTTCTTTGTGAGCGGACTCATCTCGATAGGGTAATCAATGATGAATGTAGGTTGAATAAACGTGTGCTCACTGGTTGCACCAAAGAGTTCATCAATCAGTTTTCCTTTACCGATATTACCTGGTACATCAATTTGCAATTGTTTACATACATCCCGTAATCCGGCTTCCTCCATCTCACTTACATCTATGCCGGTATTTTCTTTGATCGCATCCAGAATACTGATCCGTCTGAAGGGTGCTTTAAAATTGATGATCTTATCTCCCAAAGGAACATCGGTAGTACCATGTAAGGCAATAGCGATCTTTTCAAACAGTTGCTCCGTGGTTTCCATCATCCAGAAATAATCCTTGTAGGCTGTATACCATTCGAGTACGGTGAATTCAGGGTTATGGGTTCTGTCCATTCCTTCATTCCTGAAATTGCGGCTGAACTCATATACCCAATCAAATCCACCCACGATCAACCGTTTCAGATACAGCTCATTGGCAATACGGAGGTAAAAGGGAACATCAAGGGCATTATGATGGGTAGCGAAGGGACGGGCCGCTGCACCGCCGGGAATGGCCTGCAATACAGGCGTATCCACTTCCAGCGCTCCCTGTGAATTTAAAAACTCACGGATCGTATTGATCAGGATCGTTCTTTTTACAAACGTATCCTTCACTTCCGGATTAATGATCAGATCTACATAGCGTTGGCGATAGCGGAATTCCGGATCGGTTACGGCATCAAACACATTTCCTTCCTCATCTCTTTTGATCACCGGTAAGGGCTTTAAAGACTTGGTAAGTAATGTAAGGGTTTGGGTATGGATAGAGGTTTCGCCTGTTTTGGTAATAAAAGCATAGCCGGTGGCTCCGATGATATCTCCCAGGTCAAGCCCGTGTTTTACTACATTATCCCAGAAAGATTTGTCCTCATCCGGACAAAGATCATCTCTCTTTACATATAACTGGATAATGCCTTTGCTGTCCTGGATCTTAATAAAGAACACTTTACCCTTATCATTGATACTCATGATACGGCCCGCCACACATACAGAAGCAAAGTTTTCCTTGGTTTCTTCTGTATAATGATCCTTGATATCGGTTGAAAAATGCGAAACAGGGTATAAGGGGGCCGGGTAAGGATTTACGCCCGCTTCCTGAAGCTTAACCAGTTTCTCACGGCGGATCAGTTCCTGCTCTGACAAATGTAATTGACTCATAATTGCTTTTTAAACGGCTGCAAAGATAAGCGCTGGGAAAGAAATGGCACAGAACGGATATTTTAGCCGTTTTTAAAATTGGTAACTCAGTCCCATTCTGATATCCAGGTTGAATATAGAAGCTTCCTTTCCGGTAAAATTATGTAGCTGATAATAGGGATGCAGAAAAAACCGGAAATGCTTTTTGAAAGGAATCTGCAAACCTGTGCCTCCCGTAAGGCCAAGCGTAGATGATGGATTGATGATATCATTATTAAGCTTAACATCCACAATGGTACCAAAAGTAAAAAAGAAATATTTCAATATATCCGTGCGTAAGTATATAGGGAATGAAACAAATTTAACATGACCATACCTGGGCAGTTCTCTTTGTTGGCCCGTTCTAGTTATATTATCATCCGCATACTCAATTCCTCCGCAGATCATTAACCAGCTGTTCAGATGCCGGTTATATTCTGCGCCGATGAGAAATTTACTGTTGGTAATCGCTGTTTGGTCAGCCTGCGTGGGTATACTACCGAATTTTAAAAAGGAAGTATAGACCCCTATACTTTGTTTGGGTTTCTGGCTTACTGCATCATTACTCAAAAACAGGAACAGGCCCAAAAGCAGAAATATCCGCATACAGGTTGTTTTTAAAATGAGAGATGTATTCTTCGGAAATAACAGGTTCCGAACCAAGGATGACGCACAATGGGGGTGGGGTGCATCAATTACCTAAGGCTTATCTAAAATACGATACACATCCGGATTATGCAACTGCATAAACCGGGAAATCATTTCTTCCGGTATGGGCGTCCATCCAAACTGCGCATATAACCCATGTGCATCTCTGGTTCCCAGCATCCAACGGCGTAAACCCTGTACTTCCGGATAAGCCAGAATGGTTTGAACCAACCATTTAGATAAGCCCTTGCCGCGGTATGATTCAATGATAAATACATCTGCCAGGTATGCAAAGGTAGCTTTGTCGGTTACCAATCGGGCAAAACCGATCTGTATATGTTGATGATCCAACCCAAAACAGAGTGAGTTGTCAATGGAACGCTTCACTACTTCCAGCGGTATATTCTTTGCCCAATAAGATTCTGCTGATAGATAATGATGAATAACCCCGATATCCAGCTTTGCCTTATCGGTACTGATGGAGTACCCGTCTTTTTCAAATGCTGCCTTATTTTCCATGAAACAGTTTTTGGTAGATCTCTGTTTGCGATAATTGGATCATATTGCCGGGTTGCAGAGAATCCAAAACCAGTTCTTCAATCCGGTAACGAACCAGACGCAAAGTAGGAAATCCAACATTTGCTGTCATCTTTCTCACCTGCCTGTTTTTACCTTCCGTCAAAATCATACGGATCCATGGTGCGGGAATTTCTTTTCTGAATCGGATCGGCGGATTCCTTTCGGGGAGTTCCGGATCTTTTTCAAACAAAGCGGCGATACAGGGTTTGGTTGCATAATCTTTCCCATCAATATTGATCGTAACGCCTTTCTGTATTTTATTGATCGCTTCAAAACCAATTGCTCCATCTACCTGCACCCAGTATTCTCTTTGATGTGCAAACTTCGGATTGAGTAAACGGTTGTTCAATAACTTATCATTGGTGAGTAATAACAATCCTTCACTGTCATAATCAAGACGGCCTACCGGATAAACATCTTTGGGAACTGTAAAAAAATCGGCGAGTGTTTGCTTTCCTTCCTGTGGAGAGAATTGTGATAATACCTGGTAAGGTTTGTAAATTAAGAAGTAAACATTCATACAAAAACAAAAGTCCCGCAGAAGCGAGACTTTGTATATGGATGGGTTAGTAAGTACCGGGAAATAAATTTCCCTACACAATATTAAAAAGACTTTTAACTAATGCAAAAATTTTTTTAAACAATTTTATTAACATTTTGCGGAGATATGTGAATAGCGGCCATTAAAAACACAGCGTTCATACAATGATTTCTGTTTGATTTTTTGTTATTGTTTCTGTTTTTATTTTTTTTCAATTCAATGAAACATTGATGAATAAAGGGTTTCAGCTCTTCTCGATAAAATATATTTTTTCACGTATGTTGTTTTGAGTTGATAAAAACCAGCCTTATTACGCGCCGAAAACTCCCTCAAATCAGTTAAAAAAAATTTCGGCTGAAAGAGTAATATTACCTTTGATTTTTCTAAAAAACAGCCATATGAAGTTTCCAGCACCTGTTTCTGTACAATGGATAGCCGAATTGATCAATGCTGAAGTAGCCGGTAATTCGGAGGCGCAGGCATCCGGAATCAATGAAATACACAAAGTAGAAAGCGGTGATCTTGTATTTGTTGACCATCCGAAATACTATGACACCTGTTTAAAAAGTGAAGCAAGCTTCATCATTATCAACACAAAAGAGGTTACCATCCCCGAAGGAAAAGCGATCCTTATTTGTAATGAACCGTTTGAAGCGTATCTGAAGATCGTTAACCATTTTCGTCCGTTTACCGGTTCCAGCAAATCCATCAGTGATGATGTTTTGATTGGTGAAGGCACGGTTGTTATGCCTAATGTTTTTATCGGTCACCATGTGAGCATCGGTAAAAACTGTGTGATACATCCCAATGTTTCCTTACTCGATCATACCATCATCGGCGATAACGTAGTAATTCAGGCAGGTACTGTAATTGGCAGTGATGCCTTTTATTACAATACCAAAAAGAACCGTGATGTTTGGTATAAAAGAATGCAGAGTTGCGGTAATGTAGTGATAGAAGACAATGTAGAAATCGGTGCAGGTTGCACCATTGATCGTGGCGTTACTGCCGAAACAAGAATTGGTAACGGCACCAAGATGGATAATATGGTTCATATTGGTCACGACACCACGGTTGGCCGAAATTGTTTGTTTGCTGCCCAGGTAGGTATTGCCGGCGGAACCATTATTGAAGATGGGGTAACCCTTTGGGGACAGGTTGGCGTAAGCAAAACACTCACCATTGGTGCCAATGCCGTGGTTCTGGCCCAAAGCGGTGTTCCTTCCTCTCTTGCAGGTGGTAAAACCTATTTTGGTTACCCTGCAGAAGATGCTTCTATGAAAAGAAGGGAACTGGTCTGGATAAAGCGGATCCCGGAATTGTGGAAGAAGGTGATGGAAGGGTAGAGAGAGAATTTTGAAATTTTGGAATTGGGAAATTGGGAAATTGAAAAACATAAGCCGCAGGTTAGCAGATTATATCTGCGAATCTGCGGCTTTATTGTTGTTGTAAGGATGACTTAGCCCTTTAATGCTGCAACTTTCTTTTTTGCATTTTCATTGTTAGGGCTGAGCGCTAACACTTTTTCGTAGGCGGTGATGGCTTCGGGTTTATTGCCGATGGTTTCATATGCTTCTCCTAAACTGTCAAATACGCCGGCTGTATTGGGGTAGATAAAAGTATTGAGCCTGAAAACATTGATGGCTTCCGTGTGTTTCTGCGCAGCCAATAATACATAGCCATACGCATTGAACTCTCCGTAATGTTTGCATAAAGGCTTTAATTCGGTTGCCAGACTGTTCAATGATGCATCACTGAGTGCGGTTTCCCGGTGCTTTACCTGTTTGATCCAGTAATCAATGGCTTCGTAATTGGGTTGATAGGGTGCTACTTTCAGGATAGTCAGCAAGTCTTTTTCCAGACTCATTTTTGGCGATTCAATGATACGGCCCATCTCCTTACTGCCATCATACACAATAAATGTGGGCACATGGTGTATGTTCTTATCCTTTTCTTCGTGCTGTGGGCTTTGCTTATAGTTTTGGGTGCTGTTATCTACAAAGATCAGCGACACATTTGCGGTATCCATGTCTGCATGCTGCAGAATCTTCAACATTCGGGGCACTTCCCGTTTGCTGTCGCCACACCAGGAACCTAAAAAGATCTCTATGCTCTTTTTTGCCAGTAAGGGTTTCAGTTGAGCTACCATTGCCGCATCATCCATATATGCATTATACGACTGATCATACCATGCTTTATAATTGGGCTGTTGTAATACGGAATGAGAACCATGACCGGCAAGGATCAGCTGGCCTGATTCATTTTTGATCTCAAGATTGGTAACAGGGGTAGTGGCAGGCACAAGGCTGCGATGACAGGCTGTTGCTATACATATGATGGCAGCAACCATGAATATATTTTTCATGATCGTGAATTAACGTTTAGATAAATAGAGATAGCCCATGTCATGTTGATTTGAACATGCACAGGAATAATACTACATAAGTAATAGGCAGATCAGCTTTTGGGAGGGTGGAATACGGCCTTCAGGCTTTGTTGCGGTAGATAAACGATTGATTCACCTGCTTTCGCCTTATCGGCAGCTGTGAATGGATTGGCAAAGCGGAAAGAACCCACACCAACATATTTCCAGTCGGCCTTGATAGACAGTTCTTTTTGTTTGTCCGGCTGATCCGGTGCTACGGGTATGGCATCTGTATCAATGATCCGGTTACAATCACAAAAATGCGGGTCGGAGTTGGTTAACTGAATGATAGAGCAATCTGCATAGGCCAATAGTTTGGCTATATGCGGAGCATACAGGGAGATCGATAATAAAATAGTGATAACCTGTTTCAATGGCTTTGATTGCCCTTACAAGTTATGTTTTTTTACCAACTCCTTACAAATACGTTGTAAGGAAATATGGATGGGCGTGTATTGAAAATTAGGGAAGAAAAGTTTTAGTTTCTGGTTATCAAACTGCACTTTGGCGGCAGCAGTACGCGCGGTTTCTTTGGTTAATAAAGGATCTTTAGCTGTAAACATCGCTTTTACCGCTTCGAGTCTCCATGCAATGAATGCCAGTAAAGGGGTTACCCTTATATATGGCGGTTTTTTCCCAAAGTTCTTTGCTATTTGTGTGAATACTTCACGGTAAGAAAGGTTCTCTGCGCTGAGTATGAATCTTTCAGCTGATATATTGCTGTCCATCAGCATTATCATCGCTTTTACAACATCTATTACATCTACAAAACCACCGGTACCTTCTGTATACCAGGGAAATTCATCATAAGCCGATTTGAATAATCCTGAGGATCCTGCCGTCCAGTCGCCAGCTCCCAATATGATCACGGGGTTTACGATCACTGCATTCAATCCTTCCCCTATGCCTCTCCAAACTTCTACTTCAGAAAAATATTTACTCTTTCCATATTCACTGTTACTGGTTTCTTCAGACCAGTTCATGGTTTCATTGATCGGTTTCTCTTCTCTGATCCTGCCGAGAGCTGCTACAGAACTCACGAATAATAATTTATCTATGCCTTCGTTTAAACAGGCATTCACCACATTGGCTGTGCCTTCTACATTGGTATGGTGAAGGATCGCTTTTTTTTTAGGATGAAAACTTACCATGGCTGCACAATGGTAAACCTGTTTCACGCCCACCATGGCTTCTTCCAGAGAGATCACATCGAGTATATCACCACGAACCCAGTCAACCCCTTCTGCACCTTCTATCACAGGAACCGAAGAGCGATATAGCGCCCTTACTTTTTGGCCATTGGCAACCAGTTGCTTTAGCAGGTGAGAGCCTACCAGACCGGTGGCGCCAGTTACTAAGATCATGTGCTCGATTTTTACGAAGATACGGTACAAAAAAAATGACAGGCAGTACCTGTCATACAAAATTGAACAAATACGGTAAATACACGCTACCTATTCGCAGTTCTTACACTTGCCGCTTACCACCACATCTGTACGGGTGGCATTAAAACCATCCGGCAGGCTTAGCTGTGGTGCGATCACATGATCTAAACAATAGGTTGTACCACAATCATCACACATAAAATGAACATGGTTATCGTGATGATGTCCTTCCGAGCATTCGTCCTTACACAATGCATAACGTACAGAATTATCGGCTGTGGGTATGGTATGAATGATTCCTTTTTCTACAAAGGTCTGCAGGGTACGGTAAATGGTTACCCTGTCGAACTCGGTACCGCTCTGATGTTCAATATCGGCATGGGCCAAGGCTCCATTTGAGCGCATAAACAATTCCAGGATCTTTTTTCTGCTGTCTGTTACGCTCAGCTGGTTCTTCTTCAGTGTTTCGTTAATACCGTAGCGCATACAATATTATTGTGGGTTGTTATTAAAGATGCCGTTTACAAAATTACCGGTACCGGCTTTTTCCGCCAGTAATGAGCGGATATCTTTTTTCAACCGATCCAGTTCGGCCTGTTTTAATCCGTCATATACCTGGCCTCTTACTTTTCCGTCTTTGTCTACTAAAGCAAAGAACTGGGTGTGTATGAACTGATCTTCAATTTTATCTACACTATTCTTCGGATCGTCCAGCAGGTAAGCACTTCTGGCTATCTGGTAAAGACTGTCTTTACGCCCGGTAAGCAATACCCATTTCTTTGTATCGATCTTCATCGAATCGGCATACACTTTTAACCTGGCGGCCGAGTCTGTTCCCGGATTACAGGTATGTGAAACGATCATAAAATTGGGTTCGTCCTTAAAGGCCTCATAGATCGTTTTCATATTGGTGTTCATCTTTGGGCAAATGCCTTTGCAGGTAGTAAAGAAATATTCCACTACACAAACCTTGCCCAGCATATCTCTGTCCGTATAAGACAATCCATCCTGTGTTGTAAAATGAAAAGGCTTTACATAACTGATCACCGGCAGTTTGGTCTTCCACTTATCTGTGCCTTTGAAAAGGAAAAAATAAAACCCCAGTACCAATACCCCAAAAAACAGGAGATAACCGATCAGTTTCTTACTCATATAGTCAATTGAAGGGCAAAGTTACGGTTCCGGAGGTTTAGGAAGGTCAGGGGAACGAATATCAAAATTATTTTGCAACAATGTTGCATTAGCATACTTTTGCAGACGCATGAATCTAAAAATCAACTGGGACGCATTGGGAATTACCGCATCACTGGCCTGTGCCATCCATTGTGCGTTACTTCCCCTTTTCCTAACCAGCCTCCCCTTATTTGGGGTAAATATTATCGAAAACCTGGGGTTTGAATACCTGATGATTGGTATTGCTTTTGTTGTAGGCGCTTATTCATTATACCATGGCCATCAAAAACACCACCATAGCTGGTTGCCCTTAGTATTATTTTCAACAGGTATCCTTTGTTTGCTGGCTAAAATGCAATGGCATGAATGGAGAAACTGGTTTTTAGTACCGGCAGTAGCCTGTATCGTAACCGCCCATTTTATCAATTTCCGTTTATGCAGAGTGCATGATCATGCACATGCGGATGATTGTGATCATTAGAATATCGAATATTGAACAAAGAATATTGAATTTTGAAGTACTACTTCATTCATCATTCAATATTCCTTGTTCAATATTCATTATTCCCTACCCGATCGTATAACTCATCTCCCCATCCTTCTCATCCTTTAGCTGAACACCCAGGGTTGCGAGCTCGTTGCGGATCTTATCGCTGGTTACAAAGTCTTTGCGGCGTTTGGCTTCTTTTCGGATATCTATGAGTAATTGAAGTACCCCGTCCAGTTTACCACTATTATCGGAACGATCGCCTTTGAGGCCAAAAATATCTTCAATGAACAAACGCATTTGTGTTTGCAGCAAACCAACTGTTACTGAACTCAAAGCATCACCGGCAATGTGTTTGTCTTTGATGGAATTGATCACAGAACTCAGTTCAAACATATTGGCCAGCACTTTAGGAGTACTGAGATCATCATCCATAAATTCGTCAAACTCATTTACCAGTTTCTTCACTTTGGCATCCAGTTCTATATCGGAAGCAGCCTGCGTTTGTGGCACTACCCACTGGCTTAACCAGTCGAAAACTTCCCATAACCGTTTGAACGCTTTTTCGGATGCCTGTAATGCTTCATTACTGAAATCAAGCGTACCACGGTAGTGGCTTTGCAGGATGAAGAAGCGGATGGTCATGGGATGATAAGCCTGCTCCAATATAGGATGTGACCCACTGAACAGCTCGCTCAGTTTGATCACATTATTGTAGCTCTTACCCATCTTGCGTCCGTTGATGGTGATCATGTTATTGTGCATCCAGTAACGTGCCGGCATCTTATGATTGCAAACCGTACTCTGGGCAATTTCACATTCGTGGTGCGGAAACTGAAGGTCCATTCCACCACCATGTATATCAAATTCATCACCCAGGTATTTGGTGCTCATGGCCGAACATTCAATATGCCATCCCGGGAAACCCTCTCCCCATGGGCTTTGCCAGCGCATGATATGTTCGGGTGGTGCGTTCTTCCATAAAGCGAAATCGCTACGGTTTCTTTTTTCATCCTGGTTATCCAGTTCGCGGGTTGTATCCAGCTGGTCTTCTAAAACGCGTCCGCTTAAAATTCCATAGGGCTGGTTCTTTTTTGAATAATCGGTATTGTATTTCTCTACATCAAAATAAACAGAGCCATTTGCCTCGTATGCATATCCATCTGCAATGATCTTTTTGATCATTTCGATCTGCTCAATAATATGTCCGGTTGCCGTAGGTTCAATACTGGGTGGCAGGTTATTTAACAACGCCATGGCCCAATGATAGAGATTGGTGTATTTCTGCACCAGTTCCATCGGTTCCAGTTTTTCGAGTACGGCTTTTTTGCTGATCTTATCTTCTGCTTCGCGGCCTTCTTCTTCAAAATGTCCGGCATCGGTCAGATTACGCACATACCTTACTTTATACCCGTGGTAGTTCAGGTAGCGATAGAGAATATCAAAGGTAACATAGGGCCTTGCATGACCCAGGTGACTTTCGCCACTAACCGTAGGTCCGCATACATACATACCTACATAGGGTGCATTTATGGGTGTAAAGGTTTCTTTCTGTCGGGTTAACGAATTGTATACTTTAAGTGGCATGCGATATAAAGAGATTACGGATTAGGAATGAGGATTGCTTGGGCCGGCACATATTTTACCGGAACGATCAGATTGCATTAACAGCAACAGCAACAACAGTAATATGTGTGCGGGTAACTCATTGAATAGCGAAGATATTTCATTTTTGTAATAGAATATCAGATACCAGCATAATATGGTCGCTCAGGCCCTCATCTACCATATCAAACTGTTTTATGGCGAACTGGCGGGTAGGCAGGATATAATCAATACGTAGTGTAGGTGCCAGATCAATAAAGCTGCGGCCGATAGCAAAGCCCTTTTCCAGAAAAGCATCCTGCCGATCGCCTTTGATCCGGAAATAGGCGTAGGAATTGGGTACATCATTAAAATCGCCACAGATCACAGATGGATAGGGGCTTTTATCAATCTCTTCCCTCACAATATTGGCCTGTATGCCTCTCCGGCCGAAAGCCAGTTTCATTTTACGGAAGATACTTTTTGATGCAGCGAGGTCCTCATCTTCCTGGTAGCGGATCTTTTCGATATCGTTATAATCTTCTTTTTTGAATTTGAATGATTGCAGATGGGTTGTATATATCCGAATGGTATCACCTCCCTTTACTATATCAACATAGATCAGGCTTTCGGCTACAGGATAATTTACTTTACCAGAATCGATGATGGGGAATTTTGAAAAGATAATACATCCGGATTGATACGCACCATTGGCCCGTTGATAGTCTTTAGAAAAGAAATGATACCTGTACACTTTTGAAAAAAGAGAGATATTATCGGTTGCAGCTCCGCTGTTAAACTCCTGCAGGCAGATCACATCCGGGTGTTGGTTCATGATGCTTGATGCAAGGTCGTTTCGGATCATTTTCTTTACTTCCTTGCTTTTACTGAGACCGTTAAAGCTTTGTACATTCCAATCAGCCACCCGCAAAATATTATCATGTCTTCTTTTACTGAAGCCCGAACCGGGGTGCCAGGCAAACATAACCGTTAATTGCTGCCAACCGATAGCCAGCGTAAGTAAGGGTAGCAGTGCAACCCAAGGCTTCATCATGAGCCAGAAGATCATAAAGAAGATGAGTGTAAGAACCAGGTAAGGAACACCCAGACCGGCAAAACCAATCACCCACCAATGTGTAGGATTAAGGTAAGGGGTAAGACATGCAGTTAAGAACAGTAAGGAGATGAACGCATTGATCGCGATCAATACTGTTTTGGTTGCACGGCGAAAAACGCTTTTTGCCATGCCCGAATTTACTAAAAATCAGTTGCGGAGTGGAATATCTATTGGGAATGTGGAATAAACGACCGATCAGATTATGAACAGGTTATAATTCTTCGTTACTGGCCCTTTTCAGGAACTCTTTTTCTTCATCGGTGAGAAACTGGTAGCCCTGTTGATTGATCTTATCCAGTATTGCATCTAAACGTTGCTGTGTTACATTGGATATTTTCTCGTAAGGTTTTGTATCTGCTTTGTAATGCAGTCTGTCTTTGGCAGATTTTTTTTGTTGCTTTTTTTCAGGATTAAACAGATCATCCAGCCAGCTTACCAGATTATTCATCCACAAACCCCAATCATTTCCTTTTCTTAGCTGTATGACAAATAAATAACCGATCAGTCCGGCAGTGAGATGACCAATACTGTTTCCGGGATTACCGCTTGCCAATGTAGCAAAATCGATAGCCACAAAAACGAGTGTGAGCACCCACAGGGGTATACCTCCACCGATCATAGGAAACATTCGATAGTCCGGAGCAAGTGTAGTGGTTGCAACTGCTACAGCCATAATGGCCGGACCAGCACCCAGTAAGGGCTGCGTAGTATCCAGATGGGTTTGCAATGCCGGAAATAAATTATTGATGATCGCAAAAACCAATCCACCTGTAAAACCACCATATAGATAAATAGGGATGAGTTTGTTATTACCGGTAAGATCCTGCAGTATATAACCAAAACACCATAACCATAACATACAGCTGATCAGGTGCCAGATACCATGATGTGTAAACATATATACAAATAATGTCCATGGTCTTGCAGAAAGCGTTTCTATGGATGCCGGTAAAGTAAACCAGTTGAGGATCTGCTTATAGAAAAACTCCAGCGGTATATCCGACAGGAAATAGATGATCTGCACAAAATTGATCAGTACAAATACCAATGCATTAATGGCGAATAAGAATACAAGCGCATTATTATCCTGCCCTAATAAGATCTTGCGGTTGGTTTTGTAGGATGGCGACATAAGAATTTCCGGTGTTTACATTGACTGCTCCTAATAGAACGTTTTTTTGTTGGATTTGTTCCAGGTAATTACGATCAGTAACCCCACAATGGCACCGCCAACATGTGCCCATCGGGCTACATGATCGCCGGCAGAGTTGCGGATGGCTTCAAACAATTCATATCCAAAATACAAAAGCCCGATCCATTTGGCTTTCACAGGTATTAAAAAATAGATATAGAGATAGGTGTTGGGAAACAGGTACACAAATGCCGCCAATACCCCAAACACAGCACCGCTGGCACCGATTGTTGCCGTATCAATATTATTGCGGTAAAAAGCAGTGATCTCGTCAAACAAACGGCTGGTAAGCTCATTGCTGCCGGGATGGGCACGCAGGTAGGCAACCAGTTCTTCTGTATTATCAAAACGCAGGTTATGTCGATAGATAAAGTTGACAATAGCATCTCCCTGAGCAGCTGTGCCTTCTGCATGCGCCTGTGCCAGCGCCGCATAATCTTTCACCATCGGCATGAACTCCCAGCTTAAAAACAGTAAATGTATCAATGCTGCACCTAAACCACATACCAGGTAAAAAGTAAGGAACCGCTTAGATCCCCAGAGGTTTTCCAATACAGACCCAAACATCCATAGACCAAACATATTACCCAGTATATGCCCAAAATCGCCATGCAAAAACATATGGGTAATTAACTGCCATGGCTTGAACAGCGGGCTTTGCCATGCATGCAAAGCAAACATATTCTCAAATGAAAAAGTAACCGTTGGCCCCGATATCGTGTTCTGCGCAAGAAAGAACAGCCCGTTAATGATCAACAGGTTTTTGATGATGGGTGGGAGTATTTCAAAACGGCTGGGTCTAAATTCAGTCATGGTAACCCTCCTGCCTCCCCTGAGAGGGGAGATTTGTATGGTTGTAAAAACTATGTTTTGTGCTCATAATAATGTTTGGTTTTCATTTCAACGCTAACCACCTCTCACAAACCCCCTCCCGGGGGGCTAGGGGGTTCTCAGTTTCAACTGCACCACATTTTCAATATGCAATGTATGTGGAAACATATCTACCGGTTGAATTTTTTCTACGCTGTATTTCTCATCCAGTAAGGCAAGGTCGCGGGCCTGTGTAGCCGGATTGCAACTTACATAAACTACAGTGGGTGCAGCAATATCGAGCAGTTTTTTAACCAATTTTTCGTGCATCCCTGCTCTTGGCGGGTCTGTGATCACTACATCGGGGCGGCCATGGGCATTAAAAAAAGCGTCATCACAGATATCGATCACATCGCCGGTGAAGAATTCTGCATCTGCAATATTGTTTAAAGCTGCATTCTTTCTTGCATCTATGATCGCTTCATCCACTACTTCTACCCCTACAATTTTTTTAGCCTGCTTGCTAACAAAAATGCCGATACTTCCGGTTCCACAATAAAGATCGTATACAACTTCCTTGCCGGTAAGTTCTGCATAATCGCGTGTTACCTGGTATAGTTTTTCGGCCTGGCGGGTATTGGTCTGGAAGAAAGATTTCGGACTGACCATAAAAGAAAAGTCTTCCAGCTTTTCCGTAATATATCCTTTGCCTGAATACACCTGCGGCTCTAATCCAAAAAGGCTGTCGTTATGCTTAACATTGATCGTGTATAACAAAGTACTGATCTGTGGAAACTGTTGCAATAACTGATCCAGCAGTTTTTTGCGAAGTTCCGCTTCTTCAAATCCAAACACAATATTGATCATCCATTCACCGGTAGTGGTATTACGCACAAACATATTTCGCAGCCAGCCTTCATGTTTTCGGTGATCATAAAAAGTCATGGAATGATCGATAGCAAATTGAGCCACTGCTTTACGGATCAGATTGGTGGGCTCATCCTGCAGATAGCAGGTATCGATCTCAACCACTTTATCAAAAAAGCCACGGGCATGAAAACCGGCTGCACCGGGCTGATCAACTTCGGAAATACCTGCTTCCTTCATCTTTCTGAACTCGTCAGAAGGAATAAATTTACCGGTGGCAAACGTAAATTCGAGTTTATTACGGTAATGAGTGGTCTGATCAGCACCGATAATGGGTGAGATCTCCGGCAACACCACTTTACCGATACGGGTAAGATTATCACTTACCTGTTTTTGTTTGTAGAAAAGCTGTTTCTCATAAGGCAACATCTGCCATTGGCAGCCGCCACAAACCCCAAAATGGGAACAAAACGGAGTTACCCGGTCAGGAGAGAGTGTATGTGTCTTTACCGCACGCCCCTCCGCCCAGTCGTTTTTGTTCTTCGAAAGCTGTACATCCACCACATCGCCGGGCACAGCACCTTCAATAAAGATCACTTTCCCATCTACCCGGGCCAATGATTTACCTTCTGCAGCATAATCCTGCACCAATATGTTTTCTAAAACAACGGCTTTCTTTTGTTTTCTCACGGGTGCAAATGTAATCAGGATTGGGCATGATTGAGAAAGCCGGGCCTGAATCTGCGTTTTTACAGATGTATTAACGGCATGGAAAGGGTAATTAATTAAATTTACCATCAATATGAACCTTATGAGGCGTTTACTACTTTCCGGATTTTTCCTTGTCTTACTGGCGGGCTTGTCTGCCCAGGTTAAAAAACCTGTTGCCGCCACCCCTAAACCTGTTACTTCCAAAGGCAGGAATATCAGCATCACTTTAACTCCCTTAAAAAACTGCAAGGTGTACCTGGGTAGCTATTATGGCAATGGCCGGGCATTGGTAGATTCTACTTTGCTGAATGATAAAAGCCAGGGGGTATTTAAGGGCGATACCAAATTAACCGGCGGGATCTATTTTGTAGTAACACCCCAACTCACCATCCAGTTTGAATTATTGATGGATGCACAGCAACAGTTCAGTATTGTGGCAGATACGGCACAAAAAGACAAGGCCGTGATCAGTGGGTCATTGGATAATGATCTTTTTAAGACCTATTCTGAATTTTCGGTTGTAAAAGGCAGAACCAGAGATCAGCTACTCACAGAATTCCGTCATCCCAAATCAGGTGAAGATTCAATCCGCCTTAGGAATGAGATCATTAAAACAGAAAAGGAAGTAAGGGATTACCAGACCAATATCACTAAAAAATATCCTTCCAGTTTACTGGCCGCTTTGTTCAATACCATGCAGAGACCAATGGCTCCTGCTATACCGGTTGTAAACGGCAAAGCAGATTCTTTATATCCTTACCGTTATGTAAAAGATCATTTTTGGGATGACGTGAGTTTTAATGATAACCGTTTATTACGAACACCTTTTTTTGAACCCAAACTGGATGATTATTTCAAGACCATGGTGCCGCAGGAACCCGATTCCATTATCAATGAAATAAAATATTTTCTGCTTTCTGCCAGAACCGGTAAAGAGATCTATGCATACCTGTTGACAAAGTTCACCAACAAATACATGAACCCGGAATTCATGGGACAGGATAAAGTGTTTGTTTACCTCTTTGAGAATTTTTATGCCAAAGGTGATACGATGTTGCTGAATCCCGCATCGCGAAAAGTGATCACAGAAAGGGCTTACAGTTTAATGGCCAACCAGATCGGACAAGCCGCGCCAGCGCTTAACCTGATAGATACTGCAGGTAAAACACTGCCGCTTTATAATGTGAATGCCGCTTTTACAGTTGTTGCATTCTGGGATCCAAATTGCAGTCATTGCAAGGAAGAAATACCTAAACTGGATTCTATGTACAAAGCCAAATGGAAGAAATATGGTGTGGCTGTTTACTCTGTAAATATTGTTGAGACCGAGATACCCGCCTGGAAAAGATTCCTCGCAGAAAAAAGTATCTCCCGCGAATGGACACAGGTATACGAAACCAAAGAAGCCAGAACAGTCGGAGAAAAAGCAGGTGTACCCAATTACCGCCAACTATTCGATGTTTACAAAACCCCAACGATTTACCTTCTAGATAAAGACAAACGTATTATTGCCAAACAATTAAGTTTAGAACAGTTTGATGACTTGATTGAAACGAAGAGGAAGAAGCAGCAGTAAAACCATTTTGGAATTGGGAAATTGGGAAATTTTACTATATAAAAGAGCCGCTGATAGATATCTATCAGCGGCTCTTACTTTAGCAAAAATATTCAATTTCGAAATTTCCCAATTCCAAAATTTCCCAATTGCATTTAACGCACTTCCTTCACAACATTCCAAATAACCTTCGGCTTACCTAATGTGTAATAGTGCAGAACCGGAACCCCAAATTTTTTCAAGTCCTTACTTTGCTGTACCAGCCATTCGGTGCCTACTTTTTCGCAATCCTGGTCTGTTTTACATTTCATGATCTCGTTGGAGAGGTCTGTTGGAATGTCTACATGGAAGATCCTTGGAAGAACGGATAATTGTTTTTTATTGGTAATGGGTTTTAGTCCGGGAATGATCGGAACATTGATTCCCATATCGCGACAGGCTTTTACAAAATCGTAAAATTTCTGGTTGTCGAAGAACATCTGTGTCATGATGTATTCGGCGCCAGCGTCTACTTTCTGTTTTAATTTGATCAGGTCTATTTCCAGGTTAGGTGCTTCAAAATGTTTTTCGGGGTAACCGGCCACTCCCATACAGAATTTGGTTTTGCCGCCGTTCTTGATGTCTTCATCCAGATAGACACCATTATTCATGTTATTTACCTGGTGCAGCAGATCAATTGCATAATGATTACCATCTTTCTCGGCTTCAAAAGCTGCTTCATTTTTGGCAGCATCACCACGTAACACCAATACATTGTCTATTCCCAGAAAGTCGAGATCGATCAGTGCATCTTCGGTTTCTCTCTTGGTAAATCCACCACAGATGATATGCGGAACTGCGTCTACCTGGTAATGGTTCATAATAGCAGCACAGATACCCACGGTTCCGGGGCGTTTACGTACATCCACTTTTTCAAAAGTGCCATCCGCTTTCTTTTTGAACATGGTCTCACTGCGGTGATAGGTAACATTGATCCAGGATGGCTTGAATTCCATCAATGGGTCCAGGTGATCATATAAAGTGGCAATGGTCTTACCTTTCAAAGGTGGTAGAACTTCGAATGAGACCAGGGTGTCTTTTGATTGTTGAATGTGTTCGGTCAGTTTCATCTGCTTGCTTATATTGTAGCCGTAAGAGCGCCTTCTGCCCACGTCTGTATGGAAAATTGGTGCAATATACAGCGATGAATCGGATAGAAAAACATGTGTTAAGATAAACCTGGGTATACCATATCTATGTTATAAGCTCTATTTTTGTAAAAATCACACCCTTGAACCTGACCATCCATACCAAAGACCTCGTAAAAAGCTATAAGGGCCGTACGGTTGTTAAGAACGTATCGGTAAATGTAAAACAGGGAGAGATCGTGGGTTTATTAGGCCCGAATGGGGCAGGCAAGACCACTACCTTTTATATGGTGGTGGGATTGATCAAGCCGGATGAAGGCAGTGTTTTTCTGAACGACCAGGATATTACCAAGCTCCCCATGTACAAAAGGGCGCAGATGGGCATTGGCTACCTGCCACAGGAAGCCAGTGTATTCAGAAAGCTGAGTGTGGAAGACAATATTCTCGCAGTGTTGGAAATGACCAACCTAAGCAAACAGGAACGACTGCATAAATTGGATTCTTTATTGGATGAGTTTAACCTGCAGCATGTTCGTAAGAACAATGGCGACAGCCTGAGTGGTGGTGAAAGAAGAAGAACTGAAATTGCCCGCGCTTTGGCGGTTGACCCTAAATTTATTCTATTGGATGAGCCCTTTGCAGGTGTTGACCCTATTGCAGTAGAAGATATTCAAGGCGTTGTTGCCCGTTTGAAATATAAGAATATCGGCATCCTCATTACCGATCACAATGTAAATGAAACTTTATCTATCTGTGACCGGGCTTATCTCCTGATTGAAGGAAAGATCTTCATGCATGGAACCGCCGAAGAACTGGCAGAAGATGAAAGAGTAAGAAGATTATACCTCGGAACCAATTTTGAATTGAAAAGAAAGGATTGGATCATAGAGATGGGAAAGGAATCTGTTGCTGATCAGCCATAATCTTTTTCAGGATAAACGTTTGTTATCCAAATAAGCTCCCCCAATAGACCCTGATGGATTCTATTATACGAAGGCATTTCTAAGGTTCCTCTGAATTTCTGTGTTTACCCTTGCTATCGCTTCTCAGATGGTTTCGTAATTCTCATTTTCATTCCTTATTTTGCTGTGTATCCCCATTATGAAACTGCTTAGTCCCGCAATATCCCGTTTGGCCCGTTTCAGACACTGGCGCATTGAACAATGGATCAGCAATCCTATTGATTCACAGCGCGAGGTATTGCAGGATCTGGTGACCCACGGACAATACACTGAATTTGGCCGAAAACACGGATTGAAAGAGATTTTCAGCATCCGGAGTTTTAAGGAACGTATCCCCATTCAGGAGTATGATGACCTCAAGCCATACATAGACATGCTGATGAATAGTGAAGAGAATGTGCTCTGGAATACACCCGTGAACTGGTTTGCCAAAAGCAGTGGAACCACCAGCGATAAAAGCAAGTTCATTCCGATCACACAGGAGAGTCTGGAAGATTGTCATTTTCAGGCAGCCAAAGATGTGCTGACCTTGTACTATAATTACAATAATGAGAGTGACCTTTTAACCGGTAAAGGATTGGTGATTGGCGGCAGTCACCAGATCAGCCAGATTAATGAAGAGATCCAGTATGGAGATCTGAGTGCGGTATTATTACAGAATACGCCTATGTGGGCCAATTGGATCCGTACGCCGGAATTATCCATTGCCCTGATGGATGAATGGGAAGGCAAGATCGAGATGCTGGCAGAATCAACCATTCCGGAGGATGTTACTTCTATTGCAGGTGTACCTACCTGGACAATGATACTGATCAAAAGAATTCTGGAGATCACCGGCAAACAAACTTTGAAAGAAGTGTGGCCCAATCTCGAATTATATATTCATGGCGGGGTTTCTTTTCTTCCTTACCGTGAGCAGTTCAAAAAACTGATCGGTGAGGGATGTACCTATCTTGAAATGTATAATGCCAGCGAAGGATTTTTTGCTGCACAGGATAATCCTGATGAAGAAGGCATGTTATTGTTTTTGAATCATGGTATCTTTTACGAATTCATGCCGGTGGAGGAATATGGAAAAGAAAATCCGAAAACGATCGGGTTGAAAGAAGTGAAGACCGGAGAAAACTACGCACTCGTGATCAGCACCAATGGTGGTTTATGGCGTTACCTGGTAGGCGATACCATTCAGTTCACTTCGCTCTATCCTTTCCGTATAAAAGTAAGTGGCCGTTTAAAACAATACATCAATGCATTTGGCGAAGAAGTGATCGCAGATAATGCTGACAAAGCAATAACCATCGCCTCTCAAAAAACAGGATTGGTAGTAGTGGATTATACCGCGGCCCCGGTTTATTTTGGCGATCAGAACAAGGGAGCTCATGAATGGTTGATAGAATTTGAAGAAAGCCCTGCCAGCACTGATGCATTTGCTTATGAACTCGACTGTGCCCTTAAATCGCTCAACAGCGATTATGAAGCCAAGCGCTATAAAGACATGGCCTTAACGCTTCCGGTTGTGCATGCATTGAAGAATGGAGTATTCAGAGAATGGCTGAAGAGCAAAGGAAAACTGGGTGGACAACACAAAGTGCCCAGGCTTTGTAACGACAGGAAATATATTGATGAGATCAAAATCTTAATCACCTTATAACTCCTCGCATGAGCGAAGCAACCGACAAATCGATCCACCGAGAATTTGAGCTGGAGAGAATGATCCTTTTCAGTGATGCAGTGTTTGCCATTGCTATTACACTTTTGATCATTGAGATACGGTTTCCGGAACTGCCGGAGAACTATAAAGAGTCGCTTGACCTTTTTAAAATGTTCAAGCCTACGATCTTGCAGTTTGTTGGCTTTTTACTGAGTTTTTTTATTATAGGTATGTCATGGGCACGGCACTTAAAAATGTTCCGCTATTTAAAAGCTTACGATAATGGGGTGATCTTTCGCAATCTTTTCACCCTCGTATTCATCGTTTCATTCCCTTTTTCTGCTTCAGGTCTGATGCATGCAAGACCAAGTTTTGCTTTTCCTTATATTATCTATCTCGCCAATCTTACCTTTATCTTCTTTGCCAATTTTCTTTTATCCCATTATATCTTTAAACACAAACCCAATTTGAGTATACAGGGGCATACGGCAGAGAAATTCTATATCTACAAAGAAAGCCAGATACAGGCCATCGCATTTATTTTCTCATTTGCTATGATTCTTGCCATCGGCCTGCTATCAAATTTTAAAAACGAATACATGCTTTATGGGTTTAATGCATTCGCTTTTGTTATTCTGGGTTCCAGAAAATTTATCAATAAGTATAAACCTAAAAAGGAAACCAATACGGAAATTTGACCGTCAGCTAATTGCCATCACCTTTTCATCTTCCTGCATAATAAAGTAAGTGATAGCGATCAGGCTAACATAAGAAGAAGTATAGAACAGGTAGAGATAAGGCACATCAATAAAGCTGTAGAAGATCACCATGGTCACTTTCAATAATACCAAGGGCAGGTTTTGCATGGGGATGGAATATCTTTTATGCAATTCAAGCCCAATGATCATTCCGGTTGTGGGCACAACCAGCGAAAGCACCATCAGCAGGTAATGCATTTTCTCAATACGCTGTGCCCCAAAGAATTTGGCCCATCCAAGACCTTGTGAAAATACATGTGGCGAATCGTGCCAGACCCTTTTGGCAAATTCGATATATTTTGAAGGCAGCTCCAATATAGGGCGGATCATTGTCCAGCCAAAAGGCAGCAGTACCAATAAAAGGAAACAAGCAGCTCCAACTGCAATGACCTTTCCCAGATCTTTATATTGTTTCCGGTAAACTAGAAACAAAAGATAGGCGGGTATCCAACCGATCAGTGCATACCGGCTAAGGACACACATAGAAATAGCCAATCCCGTTAACCATGCATTTTGCCGGTGCAGGGCCATTACCAGTAAAACATAAAAAAAGATCACCACGCCTTCTTCAGTGTAAGGAACCAACCCGGCTTTAGAATCTGCAAACAGCCACCAAAGCAGCAAGAAGGTAGCGCCCATGGCAGTGGATGCATGCTTTTTTACTGGATCGATCTTCCAGATAAAGAAACAAAAAACCAGAAAGAACATGAGTACCGTCATCCAGCGCATATCCAGGTGCAGCCAGATTGGAATGGCAAAGGGCATCCACATGGCAGGCAGGTAAATAGGTTGCATACCGCCCCATATTTCAGGAATGATATCATATACATGTTGTCTTTCACCTGAAAGAAACCGGCTACACATCTTCTGGATAATGGGCAACATATCCGAATCATGAAAATCAAGGGGTATCTCTTCTTTCCAACGCGCAAACTGTTGAATCATCATCACCGCAACCATAGCAGTGAGCAGCCAGCGGTAACGGTTGGGTGCTGCAAAAGAAAAATTCTTCAGCTTAAAATGTGTGGGCGAAGGTTTGGTCCATAACAAAGCCCAGGCAACCACCAGGCCGGATGCAGTATGTAATATGCTCAGGTAACCAACCAGAGATGGAATATACAATCCATAGGTAACACAGAGCGTTTCCAGCAGAAATGCCGTAATAAGTATGGGCCAGAGGTACTTGGGTGTGGTCATGTAAGTACCGCTAAAATATTTATTTAATCACAAAACAACAGAAGTATCTCCTGCAGGTTACCGAAACAGATCAAAGTCAGGGTTAAAAAAATCACAAAGCCTTTGAGTGGTAAAGGCTTCCCGGGTAATTATCTTTACTTAGCCTATGCTACAATTCGCCGCTGTAAAAAAATATTATGGGAGTTTTCTTGCACTGGATATCCCTTCTTTATCCATCAACAAGGGCATTTACTGGTTAAAAGGAGAGAACGGATCGGGCAAGACCAGCTTTTTAAAAATGGTTGGAGGATTGCATCCTTTTGAAGGGGATATTCTTTTATCGGGTATCAGCATACTCAAGAACCGT
>CANGOX010000017.1 GCA_947455605.1 Chitinophagaceae bacterium | reverse complement strand
TGGACCTTGATTCTTGTTCCTTGGTCCTTTTCCTTGAATCTTGGACCTTGATTCTTGTTCCTTGGTCCTTTTCCTTGAATCTTGGACCTTGATTCTTGTTCCTTGGTCCTTTTCCTTGAATCTTGGACCTTGATTCTTGTGGCCTTGGTCCTTCTGCCTTGAATCTTGTATTTTTGCGCCATGATGTTAAAACACACCCTGCTGAAAGCCGTAGAGGCCGGCGCAGCAGAAATGACGCGGTTTTTCCACGGCGAATTCAAGATCAGTAATAAAGAAGGGATCAATAACCTGGTTACCGAAGCGGATCATGCCGCCGAAAAAGCCATTTTTGAAGTGATACAGGCAGAGTTTCCGGGTCACTTTATCCTGAGTGAAGAAACCGGTGAGATCGTAATGGACTCAACCTATAAGTGGATCATCGACCCTATCGACGGTACCGTGAATTTTGCCAACGGTATCCCCATCTGTTGTGTAAGTATTGGTGTTGAAAAAGATGGCGAGATGGTGATGGGTGCCGTATATAACCCCTTCTTACATGAATTTTACTTTGCCCAACATGGTTTTGGCGCCACTTTAAATGATAAGAAGATCCAGGTAAGTGCGAAAACAGAAGTGATCCATAGCTGTATGGTAACCGGTTTTCCATATACCTATCTGGATACACCCAACGGTCCCTTACAGGTTTTTGAAAAACTGATCCGTAAAGGGGTTCCCGTAAGAAGACTGGGCAGTGCCGCCATGGATCTCTGCTGGGTAGCTGCAGGTAGGTTTGATGGTTTCTATGAACACAAACTACAGGCATGGGACAGCGCAGCAGGTTTCCTGATCGTTGAAGAAGCCGGTGGGAAGGTAACCGATTTTAAAGGCAATCGTTACTCTCCTTATCAACCACATATTATTGCAACCAACGGAAAGATACATGATGAGTTAGTGGCGATTGTGAATGGAGGAGATTTTTAAGGAAGTTTGAAGTACGAGGTACGAAGTACGAAACAATCACTTTTAATATGGCTTTTCAGGATTTAAAGCAACGAACCTTTTTGTTTGCTGTTTCGGTCAGCAAACTGGTTGGTGATTTGCCAAATAATTCTGTAAACAGGGAACACTTCAGACAGATTATCAGGAGCTCAGCATCGGTAGGTGCAAATTACAGAGCCGCTAGACGAGCCAAATCTGATGCCGATTTTATCAATAAGCTAAAAATTGTTGAAGAAGAGGCAGATGAAAGTATTTACTTTTTGGAACTTCTGGTTGAATTGAATATTGATCAAAAGCAAATTATCGAACCGCTTATCAATGAGGGAACAGAGATTTTAAAAATAATAGTAGCTTCTATTACAACAGCGAGAGGAAAGAGTAGTCAACAAAAAAAATAGTTCGTACTTCGTACCTCGTAATTCGTACTTTATTATGGAAAACAGAACTGAAATAGCAGAACTGGGTGAATTTGGATTGATCGATCATCTGACCAAAAATTTTGAGATACATAATGCTTCCACTGTATTAGGTGTGGGTGATGATGCAGCCGTGATAGATCATTTTGGTAAACAGACCGTGGTTACAACCGATCTGTTACTGGAGGGTATTCATTTTGATCTGATGTATACGCCGCTCAAACATCTCGGTTATAAAGCCGTGATCGTAAACCTGAGCGATATCTATGCCATGAATGCGATGCCTACGCAGGTAACCATGAGCATTGGTATCAGTAACCGTATCAGTCTGGAAGCTTTGAATGAGTTTTATGAAGGTGTATTTCTTGCCTGCGAAAAACATGGGGTTGATCTGGTGGGTGGTGATACCTCCACTTCCAATAAAGGGTTTATTATTTCAGTTACCGCCATTGGGGAAGTAGCGCCTGATAAATTTGTAAAACGCAGCACGGCACAAAAGGGAGATCTGATCTGTGTGAGTGGTGATCTGGGTGGTGCCTTTCTGGGATTAACCATTATGGAAAGAGAGAAGAAGATCTATCTTGAAAATTCCAATATCCAGCCCGATCTGGAAAATGAAAGCTATATCGTAGGCCGTTTATTAAAACCTGAAGCCAGAAAAGATATCATTGAATTCTTTGAGCAGAGCGAGATCGTGCCCACTTCCATGATGGATGTGAGCGACGGCATCAGCAGCGAGGTATTGCATATTTGTAAACAAAGCAGTCTGGGTTGCGTGATCTATGAAGAAAAAATTCCGATCTCTGACGAGAGCCGCCAGGCCGCTTATAAATTCGGTCTCGACCCAACGGTATGTGCGCTCAACGGTGGTGAAGACTATGAATTGATCTTTACCCTGAAACAGGAAGATCATGACAAGATCATTTTAAACGAAGAGATCAGCGTAATTGGCTATATGACAGATATAGAAGAAGGCTGTAAGTTCCATTCAAAAGGGGGTAACACCTTTAATATTACCGCTCAGGGCTGGAATGCTTTTCAAAAATAATTTTGACTGATACGATACAGCAAAAAACTTCGTTTAAGACTCATATATCGTAACTGACCCTTTTTTAAAGACCATCCACCTATCCAACCCGGCTAAGAAACCCGGAACAACTATTTTGCGTTATCTGTTTATGCAAAGACCCGTATATAAAATATCCGCATTCCTGCTCAGCCTTATGGCGATGATGGTATTGTGCCATGGATATTCACAACAGGTATCAGATTCAATCGTTGCTGTAAAAAAAGATTCTCTCCCAAAAAAGAAACATGTTTCCCTCAAACCTGCCGGCGATTTTGATCAGCGTTTTTCATTTATTGGTAATGGAGGTGTTAATATCTGGGGTTATCGGATTGGTGCTTTGGTAAATGATACTTATAAAGTGGGTATTGGCGGTTACTTTCTAAAACAGGAATCATCGGGCGTAAAGCTGGATGCAACAGGAGTGCCGATTAACCAGTTAACAAAAAGCCTCTATTTCGGCACTATCTATTATGAACCTTTTTTATTCAGAAGAAAAAGATGGGAGATGAGTATGGTATTTGAATTGGGTTATGGAAAAGCAGAACTCGATTCATCCAATAAGATCCGCGGTCGTTTTTTAACCAAAACAGAAAAACAGGATTTCGTTCCTGCGGGAATGGGTTATTCTGTAAACTTTATCATACCTGATATGAAGGGACTGCACTTTCTTACTTATATAGGTTTGAACGGAATGCTGGGCCTGCGCAAAGCAGTATTCAACAGTGATCTGAAATATAATTATGACGGGTGGTACTGGAGTATCGGAAGTGCCGTCTTTATAGATAAGATCTTCTCCGATCTGAAAGGCAAGAATAAAAAATTAGCGCCTACTAATTAATCAGCAACCACGATTCCCTCTATTTCGAACAAATCATTCAGCAATACCAGGTTGGCATTAAATCCTTTTTCAATTTTACCCATCGTACGGTCTTTGCCCATTACCTGTGCAGGATATAAACTCACCATCCGCAAAGCTTCCGACACATCAATACCCACTTTGTGAATCAGGTTTTGTAAACTCTTTCCCATGGTTAAGGCAGAGCCGCTCAGTGTACCATTCGATTCATAGCGGTCTTCTTTTAAATGATGGGGATAAGGACCTTCTGTGGTTTCAGTAACCGCATCGGTGATCACAAACAATCTTTCACCCATTTGTTGTTTCGCAATTTTGATTGCAGCAAAATCAACATGAAATCCATCAGGCACAATGCTCGCCATTACCTTGGGGTGATTAAAAATTGCACCCACCATTCCAGGTGCACGGTGTTGCAGGGGGCTCATCGCATTGTATAAATGTGTGGCTGCGGGTATACCTGAATCAAAAGCATCCATGGCTTCTTCGTAACTGGCATTGCTATGCCCGGCAGAGATCACCACACCATATGATTTGATCAGATCGATTACTTCTTTACGGCAAACTTCCGGCGCAAGAGTGATCATGGTGATCACGCCGTTACCATATTCCAATAACGCTTTTGCTTGCTCAAGGGAAGGAGAATGAATGAACGTATCCAGATGTGCGCCTCTTTTTAGGGTATTGATCCAGGGCCCTTCAATATGTAATCCGATACAACCTTTGCCACCTTCTTTCCGGTATACATTCACTGCATCAATGGCACGATAAAAAACTTCATAACTGTTTGTGGCAACCGTGGGTTGAAAATGTGAGGCGCCACCTTCTGAACAATATTGATATAATTTATGCAGGGCGTCTGCTTCTGGGTATACCGACAGTAATTTTCCATATGCTCCATAGATCTGGATATCCATAAAAGCCGGGGCAATCTTCGCATGTGTTGAAACCGGTTTTACAGAACATTCTTTAACCGGCAACACTTCTAAGATCTTTCCATTGCAAACAACAATCGCCTGTTCTTTCAGCCATTCTGTTCCTGTAAATAAATGACCGGCCTGATAAACTTTTGTTTCTTTACTCGCCATCGTTGGATACGATTTTAAAATTATCCGCATCTTTCCAGAAAGGGAATCGTTCCCTTACTTCCATCAGCGGTTCTTTATGCAGTACGATCGTATGTATGTCTTCTTCATCTTTCTTATGATACAGTGTATTACCCAATGCATCCACAACCATACTGTCGCCACTATGATAGATCCCATTACCATCCTCACCCACTCTGTTCACACCAATTACATAAGATTGATTTTCTATAGCCCTTGCTGTTAACAAAGATCTCCACGGATGCGATCTGCGCTCGGGCCAGTTGGCTACATAAAGTAATACATCATACTCAGGCGTTTCTTTGCTTTCCTGTCTGGCCCAAACAGGAAACCGGAGATCATAACAAACCTGCAGGTTGATCTTCCAGCCTTTTACCTGTGCGATCAGCCTTTTATGACCGGCTGTATATTCCTGATCTTCACCCGCAAAAGCAAAACGATGGCGTTTATCGTAATAACCCAGATTGCCATCCGGCAAAACCCAGAGCAGGCGGTTATAGAAATGTCCTTCTTCTTTGATGATCACACTTCCGGTTAAAATAATTTTTTTGGTAGCTGCCACCCGCTTCATCCAGCTTACGGTTTCTCCGCTCATCTCTTCGGCAAGCGTTTTTGGCCGCATACTAAACCCTGTAGAGAACATTTCGGGTAACACCACTATTTCTGTTCGCTCCTGTATGCCCAAGATCTTTTTTTCGAACATGGCAAGGTTGGCGGCTTTGTCTTCCCAATACAATTGGGATTGCAGTAAAGTAAAACTGAGTGTTTGCATGAAGGATGATTAAAATCTATTGCAAGTTAATGCAATCGGTAACTCAGTGAAAAGGATCCATATTGCTGGTAGCGGAGCTGGTTAACCGCTTCCCGGGTCTGGTATACCCATGCGGCTCGGGTAGACCATCGGCCTGCTGCATAACATAAGCCAATGGTTTGCTGAAACATCCATTTTTCGGAAATGCCTAAAACAGCACCGCTTCCTTTACTTAACATGCCGCCTTCAACTGTACCATTATATACCTGGTACAGCACCTGAGGATACCAGTATACAAACAACTCGTACTTTCTTTTTACATTTTCGGAAACGGTTGCCGCTCTCGCACCCCACAATTCACTATAACTGTTCTTTTCAAAATGGCCGATAACCGTATAGAGCCCAAGCCCCGCATGGGTGTACACCGTGCCCAGGTTCGCATGAACACGCGGAACCAGTTTTATCCAGCCGCTGTCTTCCAAAATCGATTGCGCGTAGGATGCCCCAAGGTCTAATCCAACCGCATTCCTTACCTGGTATTGCCAACCGCTAAAACGGGTATACCCCAGTAATCTGTGATACCCGTTTTGCAGGCCTTCCCCGCCTGAAGAGGGGCCCAGTTCACTAAGCATTCCGCTGTATTGGAATAACGATCCGTTCTTATGAAACCGCGTTTCTGAATATTTCATATACAACAGTCCGCAATAGGGCCTGTCAATATCGGCGTTGGTAGCTGCTTTTTTGGATAGCGGGGTATAGATCATTTGCCCTAACTGGTAGGTCCTGATCATTTTATCTCCTTTCTTCTCCCCGGCTTTTGAGAGAGAAAAAAACAGGCCATTGGTATAATAAGCATCCTTTTTCTGAAACAGATAGGCATCGTTCTCGGTAGTAAAAGAGAGTTCTTTTCCAAAAACATCCGGGTGTTTATCCTGGGCATTTACCGTTATTCCCAATAGGCAAAACCCTCCTGCATATATGAGCCATCTTTTCAACATCGTGCTAATATTAACGTTCATTCCAATGCTCCGGATCTGATCTTTCTGATCATTTCAGTGATCATCGGCATTTCATAACCCTTCCGGGCAAGGTAGGCGATTGTTTTGGCCTGCCGGTTCAGGTATTGTTCAGATTTCAGGCTTTTCCATTTGGCCTCGGCCAGCTTCTTCAATACTCCGCTATAATCCTCACCCTGCAACTCTTTTAACGCTTTTTTAATGATGGCTTCGCTTACCCTTTTCTGTCTTAATTCATATACGATCTTCACCTTTCCCCATTTTTTTTGCCTAAAATGGCCCCCGGCAAATTGAATGGCAAAACGCTCTTCATTTAAATATCCTTCCTCTATAAGCCTTGACAGCAGGGTGTCTACATCTTTTTTAGCCAATTTCATACCAAACAGCTTTTCCCGCACTTCATAGTGGCATCTCTCGCGATAGCCGCAGAAGTGTTTGATTTTGGGCCAGGCCGAGTCGGGGGTTTCACCGTTTATCAAGGGGTGCGTATTTACAGGTTATTTTTAATGTTATATTTGAATCGGGATGGTCTGCTTCGGCAATCCCCAAAGTAACATAATCTTTAACTACCCATGCCAGTTGCCAAACATAAGGTTTGCCTGATAGATGATGATAATATCTACCAGTTTACTGCGCGCAAGATCCTGGAATCTACCGGGCTGGCGGGGGAGATCAAATCGTTCTATAACGGCAAAGAAGCGATCAACTATTTTAAGGATGAACAAAATATACAGCCGGAAACCCTTCCGGATGTTATTTTTCTGGATATCAACATGCCGGTAATGAATGGCTGGGAGTTTCTGGAAGAATATAAATCGGTTCACAAAACCTTACCCAAACCGATCGTGGTATATGTGGTAAGCTCTTCCATAGATGATAACGATATGCGGAAATCCAGACAATACAAGCTGGTTTCAGATTACATCGTAAAACCGGTTAACCGCGACACGTACAAGGAATTGATGAGTAACCTCTAAATTCCAATCCACAACTCATTCACATTCCCCTTTTTAACAGCAGTCTCCCTGAATTCTCTTTCGGGATATTAACATTTTACAGTAGGTTTGTTGCAACCTAAATTCTGCAGAATGAAATTTATTGTTTCGTCTTCTTCACTCTTAAAACACCTGCAGCAGATCAGCGGTGTGATCAATGCCAATACGGTATTACCGATACTGGAGGACTTTTTATTTGAGATACAGGACAAAAAGCTCAATGTAGTTGCCACCGACCTCGAAACCGTAATGCGGGTGCAAATGGATGTGGAAAGCAAGACCAATGGCAAAGTGTGTATTCCGGCCAAAATATTGCTCGATTCGCTGAAAAATATTGCCGACCAGCCGCTCACTTTCAATATTGATAAAAGCTTCGCAGTAGAAATTACCAGCGATAACGGTAAGTACAAAGTAATGGGCGAGAACCCGGATAATTTTCCGAAAGAACCTGCTGCTGATGATACCACCGGTTTTACCATGAGCAGCAGCGCATTGCTTACGGCTATCAACAAAACCTTGTTTGCAGTTAGTAATGATGATCTACGCCCGGCTATGACGGGTGTATTCTTCGAACTCACCAAAGACAGTGTTCAGTTTGTAGCCACCGATGCACATCGCCTGGTTCGTTATAAAAGAACCGATACCAAGGGTGCCAAAACAGAGTCTTTCATCGTTCCTAAAAAACCGTTGAACCTGTTAAAGAATGCATTGCCTGATAATGATGATGAACTGACCATCAGTTATAACAGCAATCACCTGTTTGTGAACCACGGTTCTACACAGATGATCTGTCGTTTGATCGATGCACGTTTCCCGGATTATAAAGTGGTGATCCCAGCAGACAACCCTTATCGCCTGATCGTAAACAAAGCCGATTTCCAGAATGCATTGCGTAGAGTGAACGTGTTCAGTAACAAGAGCACCAACCAGGTAGCCTTGAATATTACCGGAAGCGAATTACAGATGGCAGCACAGGATGTTGACTTCAGTTTTGAAGGTAATGAACGCATGAACTGCCAGTATGATGGCGAGGACCTGCAGATCGCTTTCAACGCCAAATTTCTGATTGAAATGCTGAATGCTGCCGATACAGAAGATGTACGTCTGGAGTTGTCTACACCTACCAAGGCCGGACTGATCAAGCCCACCGAACAGGCAGAAGGCGAAGATCTTCTGATGCTGGTGATGCCTTTGATGTTGAATAACTAGCCTGATTGCTGATATTTTTTAGCCGCAGATTTGCAGATTTGAAAAACAATCTGCGGATCTGCGGCTTTCTTTTTTACGCTCCTGAAATGCCCGTGGGTATTTTGTGTCTTCAATTTTCGGCTGATACATTTTTTGTTCGTAAATTAAAAGCATAAACCGATTGCTGCCATGATAGAATCTATTGTTAACTATTTTACACATATCTCCAGCCTGCACCGGGCATTGATCCTGGCTGGTGGAATCACTTTTTTCTGGTTGATAGAAGGGGGCATTCCTTTGTTCCGTTTTGGTTATAATAAATGGAAACACGCTTCTATCAATATCTTTTTTACGATCACAACCATTGCGATCAATTTTGCTTTTGCCCTGGTAATTGTAAAAGCCAGCGACTGGGCCGTGGCTTACCAGTTTGGCCTGTTGCAAATGTTTAAGATGCCGCTCTGGGTATTTATGATAGCGGGACTATTATTATTGGATCTGGTAGGTGCTTATTTTATTCACCTGATAGAACATAAAGTAAAATGGATGTGGAAGTTTCATATGGTACACCATGCAGATACGCATGTAGATACCACCACCGCCAATCGACATCACCCCGGTGAAAGCGTTTTCCGCGCGGTATTTACGTTGATGGGAGTAGTTATCTGCGGTGCACCCATGTGGGTGGTAATGATGTACCAAAGCATGAGTGTGGTGCTTACCCAATTCAATCATGCCAATATCCGTTTGCCTTTATGGTTGGATAATGCACTGAGCTGGTTTCTGGTTTCACCCAATATGCATAAAGTGCATCACCATTATATGCGTCCGCAAACGGATAGTAATTTTGGAAATATCTTTTCGGTGTGGGACCGGCTCTTTGGTACATTCAATTATACACCTATCAACGAAATAAAATACGGATTGGATGTATTAGACGGCAACCAGGATGAGAACCTTGGCTTTCAGCTGAAAATTCCTTTTGATAGTAAGGTGAAGACAGATTATTGAATTCAGAATGATGCATCTTTGCTGTAAATACCTTTCATGAAGATCTGTGCGTTCATTCCGGCACGTTATGCTGCCACCCGTTTTCCTGCCAAGTTGATGCAGCTATTGGGTAACAAGACCGTGATCCGTCATACCTATGATAATACATTAGCTACCGGTTTATTTGATGAGGTATATGTTGTAACCGATAGCGATATTATTTTCAATGAGATTACCGCTCATGGCGGTAAGGCTGTGATGAGTAAAAAAGAACACGAAAGCGGCAGCGACAGAATTGCCGAAGCGATCGTTGATCTTGATGTGGATATTGTGATCAATGTTCAGGGTGATGAACCTTTTGTAAAACGGGAGCCGCTGGAAAAATTATTACAGGTATTTGACGGTGAAGAAGGAAAAACCGTACAGGTGGCATCGCTGATGCAGGTGATGAAAGAACAGACATTCATTGATGATCCCAATTATGTAAAAGTGGCGGTTGATAAGAACATGCATTCTCTCATGTTTTCCAGAAGTGTGATCCCTTATCCCCGCAGTAAAGAATCCGCAACCATTTACTACGAACATATCGGTGTATATGCATTTCGCAAGCAGGCCCTGCTCAGTTTTACCAACTGGGAAATGACACCACTGGAAAGAACAGAAAAAATTGAATGCCTGCGCTATTTGGAAAACGGCATTCCATTAAAGATGGTAGTTACCGATTATATGGGCGTAGAGATTGATACGCCGGAAGATCTGGAAAGAGCGGAGAAACTCCTTGAATAATGAATATTGAACAAGGAATATTGAATGTTGAAGTTATTTTTCTTTTGTGAGTTGTTTATTTTTTTGAGCAGTTCCGATACTCTTGACGAAGATGGCTATTAATTCGTTGCACTCCTTTAACCCGATTATTATCATCTGTTCATTTATCCAATCCATTTGATAGATGATTTTGAGGCAATTATTTGTTTCGCGTAATTCCTTTAGAGCAATTTTCATCTTATGGATAAAATCATTTCGGGATTCTGCTGCCACCGCTTCTCCATAGTGCAAGGCAGGGGCTGTCCCACTTCTGATCAGCTGGCCTGCCAAATGATTACCGGCAAAAGATTATGGTAAACTTTCTGCTGTTTTAATCATTTCTACGCCAAAACAAATAAGCCGCCTTCAAGATCATATTTTCTTTCCATATTTTTTTCTTACAAAATTGTTCAATCAATATGACTCCAGGTAGCGTATTTATACCTATTCAAAACACTTCAACATTCAATATTCCTTGCTCATTATTCAAAATTCCCTGCCTGCCGTTTAACGAAAACCGCTACCGCTTTGCCAATGTTTCCGTTATTTTGATACAATGGCAATTTTTACAAGAATTTTATTGAGCATTACTTTCTTCTTATCTGCATGTATCTGCATGGCACAGTCCTCCTCTGCAGATGCTTTTTCTGTTACAGTGATCAATGAGCAAAAAGAACCTCTGGAAGGAGCCGTTGTGGAGATCGTTAATGGGCTTGATAAAAAACTCATCAAATCGGCCGTTACTAACAAAAGTGGCTTGTCGGTTTTTTACATGGCTGTCTCTGAGCAGCTAACATTACTTGTGAGCTATATCGGTTTTGTTACACAAACAGCGGTAATTGGTAAATCAGGTGTTACCGGTAAAAAGGTCACCATCATTTTACAGGCTGATGCAAAGAACCTTGCCAATGTAAACGTCAGTTCCCGCAAACCTTTTATTCAGCAGTCACACGGAAAAGTAACGGTGAATGTAGACGCCTCTTTAACCAATGCAGGCACCACCATTCTGGAAGTATTGGAAAAATCACCGGGGGTAATGGTTGATAAGAACGGAGGTATCAGCCTGCAGGGCAAAACGGGTGTATTGGTTTTGATAGACGATAAACCCACATTCGTATCCGGTGCCGACCTGAATAATTTATTAAGTGGTATGAGCTCTTCGCAGGTAGAACAGATAGAACTCATCACAAGTCCTTCGGCAAAATACGATGCCAGCGGCAATGCAGGGATCATCAATATCAAAACAAAAAAGAACAAACAGATCGGTTTCAACGGAACACTCTCTTCTTCTTTTTCGCAGGGTCGTTATCCAAAAAGCAATAACAGTTTAGTTTTGAATTACCGGAACGGCCGATTCAATACTTTCTTAAATTTCAGCAGTAATTACAATAAGGGATTTGTAGACATCTATGCACTGCGGAAGTATTATGCATCCAACGGATCACTGCTCTCATTACTTGACCAGCCCACACTCATGCTCAGCCGTAACCTGGGTAATACCGTGAAAGCAGGGTTTGATTTTTATCTGAATGCAAAAACTACCCTGGGCTTTGCTGCTACCGGTATTGCGGTTGACAGAAAAGGAAGCAGTGATGCAACCGCCAGCTGGAAGAATGCTCAGGGAGTAACCGATTCAAGTATTCGCACATTCGGCGCTACCAGTAACCGATTTAGAAACGGAGGTATTAACCTGAACGGAAAACACAGTCTTTCCAAAACCCAGGAGATTGCCGTTGACCTGGATATGCTGCATTATGCAATTCAGAACAACCAATCTTTCAGTAACCTGTTGCAGACCACCGGTGGTTATAATGAAGGTTCGAGAGGAAGCCTTCCGTCCACGATCTCTATTGTTTCTGCCAAAGCGGATTATTCTTTACAGGCAGGAAAGGAAGGAAGATTGGAAGCGGGTTACAAAAGGTCGGGTATCACAACAGATAATACCGCTGCCTATGAATTGTTCAACGGAGGTGTATGGAAAGAAGACCTGAACAAGAGTAATCATTTTTTATACAGTGAAAATATTAACGCACTGTATGCAAGCTTTGAACAAAAACATGGCCGGCTAAGTTTTCAGGCCGGTCTGCGTTATGAGAACACACATTATGATGCACACCAGTTAGGCAATAGCCGGCAGAAAGACTCTGCTTTCTCGAAAAATTATTCCGGTCTTTTTCCTTCGGGATATCTCAGTTACCAGGCAGACTCTTCGCATACCTTTACTTTCACGGCCGGTCGTCGAATAGACAGACCGCCTTTTCAAAAATTGAATCCGTATGTGATCATCATCAACAAATACACTTACGAAAGGGGTAATCCTTTTTTCCTGCCGCAATACAGCTGGAACATGGAGCTGAGTCACCAGTTCAAACAATTGCTCACCACCACCGTTTCTTACAGCATCATCAAAGATTATTTTTCGCAGTTATTCCTGAACGAAGGCAATGATATTCTTGTATACACCAATGGCAACGTAGGAAAAATGTATAACCTGGCAGTGTCTGTTGCCCTGCAGGCAACACCATTCAAATGGTGGTCGCTTTCCGGCCAGGCCATCTATAACCACAAAGAACTGAAAGGCTATGCAAATGTGAATTATGCGTCTGATATTTCGCAGGTTAACTTCAGTATGAATAACCAGTTCAGACCGGGCAAGACCTACACACTGGAGCTTTCCGGATTTTATACCACCAAAGCCCGTAACGATCTGCAGGAATTACTAGATCCTACCGGCCAACTTTCGGCAGGTATTGCCCGTCCTGTGCTTAATAAAAAAGGAACACTCAAGCTAAGCATCCGCGATATTTTCTTTACACAGGTCATGGAAGGCAATACGGATTTCCCCGGTGCAACAGAATATTTTATCCTGCGAAGAGATACCCGGGTAGCCAGTCTTTCTTTCACCTGGCGTTTTGGAAAGCCCTTAAAATCTACCCGCCGATCTTCAGGCTCAGCCGGTGATGAGATCCAACGTGTAGGCTCCGGCGGATAGTCTCTCTTACTGCGCCTTTGCGCCTCTGCGTGAATTATTTTGCACAGAGAGGCGCAAAGGCGCAGTTTTTTATTTGGTTGAAAGAATACTCCAAACAGACACTCATTTTTCTTTGAGTATTACTTATCTTTCTGATTCAAACTTCGATTGCACATGAATAAGAGTAAACTTGTCCGTTGGTCCATAGTAGTGGCCCTTGCCGGTTTTATTTTTGGATTTGATACCGTAGTTATTTCCGGTGCCAACCAGCCCATCAAAGAACTCTGGCATACAACTCCTTTATTTCATGGATTCTTTATCATGTCGATGGCCTTATGGGGCACCGTATTGGGCGCTATTTTTGGCGGGATCCCTACCGAACTTTTTGGCAGAAAAAAAGTGTTGTTATGGGTGGGTATCTTATTCGCCATATCGGCCATTGGTTCTGCATTTGCTACAGATCCGTATATGTTCTCTTTCTTCCGTTTTATTGGTGGTGTGGGCATTGGCGTATCTTCTGTAGTGGCCCCCATTTATATTTCAGAGATCTCTACCCCTGTTACCCGCGGAAGATTGGGCGCTTTATACCAGTTCAATATTGTATTCGGCATCCTGATCGCTTTTCTTTCCAATTATTTTTTACAGGGGGTAGGTGGTGCTAACGACTGGCGCTGGATGCTGGGCGTATTGGCGGTTCCTGCAACCTTATATACCATACTTGTGTTCGGTATTTCGGAAAGCCCCCGCTGGTTGATCACTAAAAAGAATGATCTCGCGGCCGCAAAAGATATCATGTTACAGATAGGTGTTACCGATGTGAATGCAGAAACCGCTGCCATTTTGCAGAGTAACCAGCACGAAACTACCGATGGTAAAGCCGTTACTTTCTTTAACGGGAAACACAAAAAGATCATCTACCTGGCGTTTATGATCGCATTTTTTAACCAGGTTTCGGGTATCAATTTCATCCTCTATTATGCACCTGAGATCCTGGAAAAAGCTGGGCTTGCAGCAAAAGAGTCTTTATTCAATTCCATCGCTATCGGTGGCACTAACCTTATTTTTACATTTGTTGGTTTATACCTGATAGACAGGCTGGGCAGAAAAACACTGCTGATCATTGGTTCTTTTGGTTACATACTCAGTTTATCCATGGTTTCCTGGGCCTTTTATGCGCATACCGGTCCGGTATTTCTGATGAGCTTCTTACTCCTGTTCATAGCAGCCCATGCGGTTGGGCAGGGTGCGGTCATCTGGGTATTCATCTCCGAGATCTTCCCCAATAAGATCCGCAGTGCCGGACAATCCTTTGGCGCCAGCATTCATTGGGTATTTGCCGCAATCATCACACTGATCACGCCTATATTCCTGGACAAAGACAACGGGATCTTTAAAGACAATCCCTGGCCTATTTTTGGGTTCTTTGCCTTTATGATGGTGCTGCAGCTGGTATGGGTTTTGACCAGTGTGCCGGAAACAAAGGGCGTATCTTTGGAAGAACTGGAGAAAAAGCTGAGTCTTTAAAGCAGGTTTTGTGTGCAACACTAACAATATTGCCTGTCTTTTCTCCGTTTCTTACCCTACGTAAGTATCATGAAAAAGATCAAAGCTACCCTTGCACAAATAATGGATAACAAGATCCGCTGGATCCTGGCCTTTTCCCTGGTGGCTTTTATTTTATTCCTCCTTGTTGGACTTGAGCAAAAAAAGCAACAGGAGTCTTCCCGATTACTGGTTGACCATACCAATCTGGTTATTAAAAAAATCGATACCCTCGGTCTTGTGTTTGCAGAAGCCGAAGCCGCTTCCAGAAGCTATCTCGTAACCCATGATAATTCATGGAAGAACCAGGTATATTTTTTACATACACTGGTGAATACTGCCGTTTCTGACCTGATGCAGCTTACTGTAGACAATAACAGGCAACAGGTAAACACAATAAAGCTGAAAGAACTTTGTTTGCAGAAAGAGCGTTTTCAGATCAGGCTGCTTTCACAAAACATCACCGTTGATTCCATTGCAGAGAAAATAAAAATGGATGGAGAGGGACCGGCCATCAGCCGTGAAACCAAACAATTACTTCGTGTTATCCGCGAAATTGAAGAAGGTCTCTTAACCGTAAGGATGGCCCAGAACGAAAACAGTTATCATGCAAGCATTTATACCGCATTTGCCAGCGGAATCTTTGCCCTGTTGCTGGTACTCGCAATTCTATCGCAACTGAACCAGGATATTAACCTCAGGAAAAAAGCAGAAGAAGAAGTTACTGCCAGCGAAGAAAAATACCGCAAACTGATCGAGAACGCAGGCGCGGTGATGTATACTACAGATGCTGTTGGTCAGATCACTTTCGCAAATAACCTTGTGGCAGAATTAACCGAATATACCGTAGAAGAACTGGCCGGAAAAAATTTCTCTTTTTTGGTAGATCCAACCTGGAAAGAAAAAGTGGTTACTTTTTACATGGAACAGTTCCGCTTGAAAAAACCTTCTTCCCAGCTTGAATTCCTTACTAAAACAAAATCTGGGAAAAACAAATGGGTTGAACAGTCTGCACAACTGCTGTTTGAAGAAGAACAGATCATAGGATTTCAGTGTATGGTGAAAGATATTACCGAACAAAAACTGGTAGAACAGGAATTAAGCCGTTCGGAAGCAAAACGAAAAGAAAATGAATACCGGTTGAATGCGATCATGGATAATTCAACCGCCCTGATCTATATCAAAGACCTTGAGGGCCGTTATGTTTTAGCCAATAACCGCTTCCTGTCTTTTTTCGGACTGAAAAGCGAACAGGTTATCGGCCACAAAGATGATGAGTTTACCAATAAAGAACTGGCCGACCATTACAAGAAAACAGATGCTCAGGTAATCTCAACGCGGGAGCCCATAGAAACAGAAGAAAGTATCCTCACGCCTGCAGGGAGAAAAAGCCTTTTGGTTTTAAAATTTCCTTTACTGTCTCCCGATCATATGCTTCTGGGGGTAAGCGGTATTGCCACCGATGTAACGGATAAAGAAGAAATGCTCCGGCAAAACAGGGAAACACTCCAGAAAGCAGAATCTGCGCAACAGATCCAGGAACAGTTTCTCGCCAATATGAGTCATGAGATCCGCACACCCATGAATGGTATACAGGGTATGACGAGGTTGCTGCTGGAAACAAAACTTTCTGATGAACAAAAACGTTTTACCAATATCATCAGCCGCTCGCTCAATAACCTGATGGTAATCGTAAATAATGTGCTCGATTTCTCAAGTTTAAAAACAGGGAAATTTACCCTCGACAGTTTCGCGTTTGATCTGCCTGAGATCATGGATGAGGTAAAAAAATACTTCGAGCCTTCTTTAACGCATAAAGACCTCGGCTTTAAACTTAGCATAGACAAAAAAGTTCCCCGCCATGTGAAAGGCGATGCATTCAGGCTGAAACAGATATTGACCAACCTTATTGGCAATGCCATTAAGTTTACCGATACGGGGCATATAGAGCTTTCCCTCACGCTGGCGGAGCAAACAGACGAGCAATGCGATATCCTGTTTACAATAGCCGATACGGGTATAGGTATACCCAAAGACAAACTGGATACGATCTTTGAAAGCTTTGCCCAGGCAGAGAAAAAGATATCAAGCGGCTATGGTGGTGCGGGATTGGGTTTAACTATCAGTAAGGGGCTGATTGAACTGCAGGGCGGAACCATTTCGGTGGAAAGCAAGCAGGGCGAAGGTTCGGTATTCCGTTTTATGATCCCTTTTGGGCGGGCAAAAGAGGAAGAACAGCTCACTACACAGATCGATCATACAGAAAAGCTGGCCGGTAAAAGAATTCTGGTAGTAGAAGACAACCCTGTAAATCAACGGTTGATCGAATTTGTATTAAAAAAAGTAAAGACAGTAACCGATTTTGCAGCCAATGGCAGGGAGGCAATTACACAGTGCGAAAAGAACCCGCCTTACGATCTGATCATAATGGACCTGCAGATGCCGTTGATGGATGGTTATGAAACAACTATATACTTGCGCAAGGAAATGCAATTGAAAACACCGATTATTGCAATGACAGCCACCGCATTAAAAGAAGACCAGGAAAAGTGTGCGGCAGTGGGAATGAACGATTTTATGATCAAACCCTTTGATTTTAATGATTTGTATTTAAGGATGAACCGCTTATTGCATACTGCACCCCCCGAACCCATGAACATCGACCAAAGAGATCAGGAAGATAAATTATACGACCTCTCACTACTAAAAGAACTGGACGATCCCGGTTATGTAGCTGAGGTTTTGGCTTTCTTTCTGGAAAATGCACCGAAAGACGTGGATGAGCTTTTGCCAATGGCCGAACAGGAAGACTGGACGGGCTTACACAAGAAAGCGCATAAGATTAAGGGAGCTGCTGCTATGTTACAATCCAGGCGCCTTACAGACATACTGGCAAGGATTGAAATAAAGTCAAAGGAGCTGTCAGACACTGAAACAATTGCCCAATTAACAAAAGAAGCTGTTTCACTGTTCTCCTTGCTTCAAAAACAGCTGGAAACAGAATTGGCACAACTTAAAAAAGACATGGGCTCAGGCAGCTGAAATGATTATTTTTGTAAAAAACAACCGAACATCCCGATATGAAGATTTTAGTGGCAGAAGATGAACCGATGTTATTGAAGACCATTGAGCTCAAGCTTAAGAAAGAAGGTTACGAAGTAATTTCTACACCCGACGGCCGTCAGGCTTTGGAGCAATTGGAGAAAGAGATGCCGGATCTCATCATTACCGATATCATGATGCCTTATGTATCCGGATTAGAGATCATTAGTTTTGTAAGGCAGAAAATGAATAAAAAAACACCCATCATCATGCTCTCCGCCATGGAACAGGAAAAAGTGGTGATGGAGGCTTTTGAGTTGGGTGCCGACGATTATATTACCAAACCATTCAGCCTGAACGAGCTGGCTATCCGTGTAAAACGGCTTTCGGCGAGAAGAGGGTAGTTTTTGCCAACCTATTCCGTTCTTGAACATATTTTTCAGAAAACCCATCAAGTCCTGCATGATCATCAATAAGAAAATATGGCGGGCCCTCTTCCTGTTTTTTTGCTTATCAGGAGCTGCTGTATCATTTGCACAGGACACCAGCAATGCAGATGGATTGATGGCAGAAGCCAGAAAAGCGGCTTTTGATAAAAAAGATCTTCCCGCAGCAAAAGCCTTCTTATATAAAGCCATCAAGATCAGTCCCGACTATGCAGATGTAAGGATTTTTTTGGGCCGTGTGTATGGCTGGACAAAGGACTATGATAGTGCCCGTATCTGTTTTCAATATGCATTGAAGTTAAAACCCAATTCCGAAGATGCTTATGTGGCCTATACAGATCTTGAATATATTGCCGATAATTTTGATAAAGCATTGGCAGTCTGCCGAACGGGTTTACAAAACAATCCGGCATCTGAGGAGCTCATATTACGCGAAGCAAAGATCCTCAATGCCCAAAACCATAAAGAAGAAGCCGAGCGTGCCCTGCAGAAGCTACTGCTTGTAAACGGAAACAACGCCGAGGCCAAAGCTCTGGCAAATACATTGCGTGAAGAAAAAAATATCAGTAAGCCGGATAGCGTGATCACTATTGAAAAAACGATCGATATAACCAACGAAGACAGTCTTTCCTCCGATGGTCTGCTCGTAATGGCGCGTAAAGCAGCCTTTGACGATAAGAATTATGAACTTGCAAAATTCCGTCTTTACAAAGCACTGGCCATCAGCCCGGATTATGCTGATATAAAAGTATTTCTTGGCAGGTTGCACACATGGACTGATAACAAAGACAGTGCCCGCTATTATTTTGCTGATGTTTTAAGAAGAGACCCCTGTTACGAAGACGCATCCACAGCATGGGCAGATCTGGAATACTGGAATGATGATAATAAAAAAGCGTTAGCCATCACAGATAGTGCATTGGTATGTCATCCTGCTTCTGAAACCCTGCAGGTAAAAAGAGCCAAGATCTTATACTCTCTGAAACAATATGCAGAAGCGCAGACAGCAATTGAAAGGGCACTGACCATCGATAGAAATTCTACAGAAGCAAGGTCTTTGTCGGTAAGGATCCGTGAGTCTGCTTCCTTAAACAAGATCGGTTTTAGCTATGATTTTGTAAAGTTCGATAACCAGTTTGCAGACCCCTGGCATTTGATAGGGTTTGATTATACAAGAACAACAGGGATCGGCTCGGTTACGGGCAGGATCAATTATGCCAATCGTTTTCAGGAAAGCGGTGTGCAGTATGAGCTGGAAGCTTACCCGCATATATCCGATATATTTTATAGTTATGTGAGTGTTGGGTATTCAGACAATGTTGGTGTTTTTCCGCATTGGCGTGGCGGTCTGTCTCTGTATGCCAACCTGCCTAAAAGTTTCGAAGGCGAATTGGGGATCCGGATGTTGCGGTTTTCCGGCGACCCGGTTTATATTTATACCGGTTACCTGGGCAAGTATTATAAAAGCTGGTTATTTACCGGCAGAACGTATATCACCCCAAGTACGTTTACCAAAACTGTTTCTGCCTCTTACAGCATTGGAGCAAACTATTATTTTGGTGGTGGTGCCGATGATGTGATCTCTGCAACCCTTGGCCATGGTATCTCTCCCGATGACCGACAGAATTCCATTCAGCTTGATAATACCATACGTTTGATCTCTTATAAAGCGGGTCTTAGTTTTAAAAAGAAAGTTTCAAAATATAATGTGGCAAATGCCAGCCTTAGCTGGTTTAACCAGGAATACCTGCCACAAACAAAAGGTAATCAATATCAAATCAGTATCGGATGGCTTCACCACTTTTAAAAACCAGTATCGGTTCCTTTTTACGGGCCATTATTCTGCTTGTATTACTGCTCCCTATTTGGATGCTGATCATCTGGTTGTGCACAGATAAAAGAAAGCTGGTGATCGCAATTATTGACAAGACCGTTCTCACCACAAAAGGTCAGGAACATATTTCACTTAACTGGGTATTGAACCAGGAAAAATTTTCAAAGACCAACACCGATCTATACCAAAGAGGAAGAGATTATTATGGTTTTTTTCCGCTCGATAAAAATAAGTACCAGCTCAAAGGACTTGAACGTTTCAGCATAGAACAGTTAGATCAATTGAGTGTTGATGCCGAAGCTGTCTATATTACCGATGCCTATGGTATTTACAAGAACGAGTGGTTTGGGCAGGGTGATGACAAAGACAGATCGGGTATTGTATATGGCGGTATGAGTGAGCAGGATCTGTACCTGCTGCAGCAAATGCAACAAAAACATAAGTTGATCATAACAGAGTTCAACTGTTTGGCTTCACCAACTGCGCCGGCTGTACGTAATGAGTTTGAGCATTCCTTTGGCATCCGCTGGACCGGTTGGATTGGCCGGTATTTTGAATCATTCGATACCACCAAAAACCAGGAGCTTCCTTCCTGGCTCATCAAAAATTACAGGGCGCAACACCAGGGACGTTGGCCTTTTACCAAGAGCGGGATCGCATTTGTACACTCAGACGACAGGATCGTGATCCTTGAAAATGAAACACATCTTACCAATGAGCTTCCTTATATCTATTCTTCGGAAGAAGGACAGAGCCATTATGGGCTCCCCGCCAAAACCTCGTATTCTTTCTGGTTTGATGTAATACAGCCAGACACTTCTTACAATCGGGTGATCTCTGTGTTTAAACTGGATCTGAATGATTCAGGAAAAAAATTATTGGATTCAAACGGACTCAAAGCAAGCTTTCCCGCGATCACCGTTCATCTGAACAGTGATTATCGTTTCTTTTATTTTTCTGCAGATTTTGCCGATAATCCGATCTCACTCACCTCCTCTTATTTTAAGGGCGTTCCTTATTTTAAAGGGTTGATGTATAATAACCATGATCCATTGGAGCGTAAAAGTTTTTTCTGGAAATTATACCAGCCGCTGGTTACTACCATATTCAACGATTACTATAAAACACTAAGGGAGAAGAAGCCTTCTTAACGGGGTGCGAATTTTTGTAAAAGACTATCCGGCAAAATTCGTAACGTACCCAGAAAATTATTGTTCTTGTTTTTGAACCTGCTAAAAGCAGATTTCATTTCATTGGCCTTTGCCTCATTCTTTTCAGATACCAGGTCCATATTGTCTTTGATGGAAAACAGATCATCGCCATTGAGCATATAATTACCCATTACAAAATCGATCAGGTCTGTCTTGGTTTGCATAATAGGATAGGCATGTATATTCCTGAACAAACGGTTGGTATCCAAACCCGCTCCCATCCAGCTGGCCATATCGGGCACTTTATAACCATATCCTTTTTTCAGCCAGGCAAGCAAACTGGGGGTAATATCAAAATGGGTGGAGATGGATCTAAACCGGGTAGTTCGTTTTAAAAGTGGCGAATAAATGATCAGGGGAACATGGTAACGGTCTATCTTACTGCTCATAGGTATCTCCGGCATACGGTGATCTCCGGTGATCAGGAAAACCGTATTGGCAAAATCGGGCCGCTGTCTGTATTGGTTAATGAACTGTTTGATCGCATCATCCGTATATAAGATCGAAGCAAACTGGTATTTATATTTTCGGCTTTGATTTTTGATGTCCTCAGAGAAACCCAGTTCATTCATTCTCGATTCAACCTTTTGCAGATAGGTTTCCTGTTCGTTGATCAGGAAGGGACTGTGGGTTGAAACCGTGAGCACCACACTCAGGCTTGGCTGCTGTGTATTGGTATTCTTTGTTTCAAAGAATCTTCTGAATAATTCCTTATCACCATAACCCCAGCTAAACCCTGCCTGACTTGCCGGCATCTGTACATACCCTGCAGGGAAGGTTTTGATATCATTGATCGAGTTAACATTGTTCTTTCGCATGTACACATCCATATTATCAAAGTGCGAATCACCGCCATAATAAAAGGATGTGTTATAACCATTGTTTTGTAACACGTTCAATAACGACAAATGCCTTGGCATTCTTTCGCCCAATTCATTAAACCCGTTCTTGGCAAACGGCAGTGACCCTATCAGTGATGGCAATGCCGCAAAGGTTCTTCCTCCCTCACTCAAAAAGTTTTCCCAGTAAAGGCTATGTCCTGATAGCGAATCAATGAAAGGTGTAAAATTACCCAGATACGCTCCTTTATTCGTAAAAGCCCTGCCCAATCCTTCTACCAGTAAGATCACAATATTGGGCGGTTTTACTGAAGGAGAAAAGAATGGCGACAGCACATCACCCGAAGTATCGATACTATGCAGGAACGGATAATTTTTTTCATCCAGGTATTTGTACACAGACAATTTTGCGTCCTCTGAACTGGTAGCATAATCTCCGGAATAATTATTGGAATAGATATCCTGTTCTTCTTTAACCGGAAAAAAATGCAGGTAGCTTGCATTAAAAAAATAGGCGGATTTATTGATTGAAAGGTTATTACTGTATTCCTGTCCGGGCATCCAATCGTTTACCAGCGATGGTGCTTTGGTAGAAACCGTGATCAGCAACACCACAAAAAATATAAAACTACTCCAGCCTCCGGCTTTTATTCTTTTGGGCAACACGATCAGAGAAGTAAACACCAGGATCAGTAATACGGCGAATGCAATGATCATCGAAACTTTAATGCCTCCTGATGCACCAACCGTTTGCCGGATATCTGCTATCGAATAACCCCAAAGATCCGCTCCCAAGGGAACCAGGGTACTGATAAAATACTGCGATAAAGAAACCTGTACCAGCAGCAATACAACCGACACAACAATAAAGAACACATGTGCCAGTTTTTTATGCACCAAATACAACAAGGCAAACAAAACATAATTAATGGCACACACCTGTAAAAAGAATACCAGATCTTTTGCTAAGCCGGTAGCCATTACCATCCCAAGTAATTTGGGTGTTCCGTGTTTCACCATATCGCTGATAAGCTCAAAAGACCGGGTAGCCACAAACAGGAAAAACAGCACTATGGCATGTTTGAAATAATAGGTAAACGAATCAGCTATAAAACGGGCAACTTTTATAATAGCCGGTATGATCTTACGTTCAACCACCCAGCCAGACTCCTCAGCCGTTTGGGTGTGTGTGAAAGAATTTTGCAACTGTATAGTACCGCTTACCTCTTCTCCTGGTGTCTGATCAGCTGATACACTGTTTACTTGTTCTGTAGCATTTGTTTTTTTCAGCGAAAACCCCTCTCTTGTCATTTCTCCCCAGCCTTTTTTCTTTTTGATCAGATCAAGGTATCCTTTGATCGCACTCCATACAACAAAGGGGTGATAGTAAAACGGTTCCGTTACTGCCGTAAGTAATAAGCGCAATATATCAATTCGCCGTTTGTATTGGTTAAAGGTTAACACCTCCATTAAAATAGCAAAAGCAGAATAGAGGTAGCCAAAACAAATAATGAATATAAAGAAGGAGAAGAAGAATTCCCAGTCAAGGAAACCTGTCCAAGCAAACACGAAGAAACAGATGAACCCGAAGAACTCAATGATCGGTGCCAGCATTTCAAAGAAGAACCAATAAGGATAACTCAGTAATCCTAACAGGTGATACCTTGGGTTAAAGAACATGATCTTGTGAAACCGCAATGTTTCATAGGTGCCGCGGATCCATCGGTTACGCTGGATGCCCAGTATCTCAAAAGAAGAAGGCGCTTCTGTCCAGCACAGCGGATCAGGTACATAGGTAACTACGTACGGTTCTTTTTTCTCTTCCATATACCTCCGCATCCTTACTACCAGCTCCATGTCTTCTCCAACGGTTGACTGGTTATACCCACCACATTTGATAGCGATCTCTTTATCAAAAGCACCAAAAGCTCCGGAGATCAGCATCAGACCGTTCAAACGGCTCCAGGCCATTCTTCCCAGAATAAACGCACGTATATACTCAAGGATCTGCATGCGTGGCAGGTAATTTTCTGCCAGCTTCACTTTTAACAACCGGCCATCTTCAATAACACAGGAATTGGCAATACGCACCACACCGCCTGTAGCGATCACTCTTTTATCTGTTTGTTCTAGAAAAGGTTTGACCATTTTTAAAAGCGCATCCTGCTCCAATACACAATCCACATCAATACACACCAGGTATTTGTGCGATGAAATATTGATACCCACATTTAAGGCATCTGCCTTTCCGCCATTCATTTTATCAACCACAATCAGTTTATGATAAAGATTGTTGCGGCTCTTATAAATTCCTTTGATCTCTTTTGTTGGAATTTGCTCATTCACAAAAAACTCTGTCTTCACAAGGTCGTACGCCTTGATCAGTTGCTCCAGACAATCATCTTTGCTTCCATCGTTGATCACGATCACTTCCAGGTTGCTGTAAAAGATCGATAAAAGAGAACGCACATTTTCTACAATGGTCTTTCCTTCATTATACGCCGGAGCTAATATGGTAATTGTTGGAGCATGCACCGAAGCCGCCAGCACCCGATAGTCGGTGAAGCTGTTCTTGTGCATATACTTTTTGGTTTCGCCTATCGAATACAGTCCAATGAAAACATAAGAAAGCAGTAGCAATAAGGAATATAGAAATATTCCATAGGTGAGAATGTCAAATAATATGTCTGCTAAAAACCCCCAGTTCATTTCACTGTTTTTACGTGCCTGTAAATCCGATAATAAGGTTCCGGCTGTTCGGCCCCTCTTTTTTCCAGTATGTCTAATCCTTTTGCTGAACAAGCTGCCAGCACAATGGCTGCTTTCAGTTTGATCATATCGTTTTCATGATCGAGCAGTTTTTGAAGAAACCCGGCTTCTCTTTCTGTAGCAATTGCACGAAGCGCATCTAAAATAAAAACCTGGTCCGACAGAGATTCTTTATTGAAATAGCCCAGTAAAACAACGGGCGTTGTTTCATCCTCTACCCGTATCATGGTTTTCAATGCCTGACTGCGAACCTGATAAGCCGGGTGAACCAGGCAATTGATCACATATTTGCGCACACTGAACAACTGGTATTCATCTACCAGCTTCAGGGCAAACACCACTACCGTATTATTTTTTGACTGAAGCCACTTCGGTATTTTGTCGGAGATATCCTGTTTTTCAGGATACAGCCTTAACTGTTCCAGTAATTTCAGTTGTTGCCACTCGGTCATCGGATAAGAGATCACATCCAGAAAACGAAGACCGGGAAAACCTGTAAGATGGATCACGCCTGTTTGTGCTTCCATCCGAACAAACTCATTTTTGCTGTTGGTGTTCCGGTAGATCATCTTCAAGGCATCATGCTGATCCATCATGTATAATTCCTGAATACCCTGTGCTTTTACATGCCAGGAAGTTTTATCCGCTACTTTTTGAAGTGAATATTTTTTTAACTCCATCCGCTCATAAAGAATGATCACCTGTTGTGCCACAAAGCCTGAAAAATTTTTCTTACAGCGGATCAGTTCGTCTACTATGTATTGTCTCGCTACAGGATGATTCAGTATCCGGCTCATCTTTTGCGGGATCTGTATCGTATCCATCGACTCTTCCATTATGATATGGGAGATCATCGGCTCAAGCAGGTTACGGACACGCTCGGTGTAAAAAAAATTGCGCTTCTTATAAAACAGATAAACATAGATGGCTGTTACTACAATGGCGATCAATATACCCAGCACTTCGGCTCCAAGTATCAGGTATTCGGGACTCAGGTATTTGGCAATTGTTCTGGTAACTGCATTATTCAGTAGATAATACCCGGAGTGAAAGGAGATATGATATATATCGAATAGCAGAAGCATGGAGTTAAAAACAGCGAATCAGTGGCACCGAAGATAAGAAAGCTATCAGAATCTGGGGGCTAAATACAGAATTAACAGGCAATATCAAAAATTCGGCAGACGCTTTTGTCTGCATTTCGGCACATCATGATCCGCAGTTTGAAATTACCGCATTCTACAGTAGGTTTGTACCGGTTTTCAGACATTTTCCTTCTAAAATGATGGGGCGCTATAATTGGTCAGGACCCCAACCGTAAAAAAATAAGTATGAGTTTCCGCAATTTTAAAATGGTAAGCTACGTGGTCTATGGCCGGGGCAGTTTTAACCAGTTAGATGAAATATTAGCACCGCAAAGAAAGGGTACCGCCCCTATGATCTTTCTGGTAGATCATTTTTTTGAAGGAAAGCCCTTGCTCAACCGCATCCCGCTTCGAGGCAAAGACAAAGTGGTATTGGTAGATGTTACCTATGAACCCAAAACCACCCAAGTTGATAAACTGGCACAACAATTAAAAGAAGAATTTGGCACCATCAGTGGCGTGATAGGTATTGGCGGTGGTTCTGCGATGGACCTTGCCAAAGCGGTTTCGCTTATGATGACCAACCCCGGCTCTTCAGCAGATTACCAGGGCTGGGATCTGGTAAAACAACCTGGTGTTTACAAAGCGGGCATACCCACTTTAAGCGGAACCGGTGCAGAAGTAAGCCGTACAACAGTATTAACAGGTCCTACCCGTAAACTGGGTATGAACAGCGATTTTACGCCATTCGACCAGATTGTTCTCGATCCCGAATTGACCAAAGACGCACCCGCTAACCAGCGTTTTTACACGGGTATGGATTGCTATATCCATTGTATCGAAAGTCTGGAAGGCACTTTTCTGAATGAGTTCAGCAAAAGTTATGGCGAAAAAGCCCTGCAGCTCTGCCAGAAAGTATTTGTAGAGAAAACACAGTGGGACAACGAATGTGATGATATGCTCATGATGGCATCTTACGCAGGAGGCATGAGTATTGCCTACTCACAGGTAGGTGTGGCACATGCCGTGAGTTATGGTCTGAGTTATTTACTCGGCACCAAACACGGTATTGGTAACTGTATTGTTATGAATCATCTCGAAGAATATTATCCTGCCGGTGTAAAAGAATTCAAATACATGGTAGAGAAAAATAAGATCGAGATCCCGCAAGGCATCTGTAAAGGATTGACCGAAGAACAGTTCCAGACCATGATGAATGTATCGCTGGGCATGAAACCTTTATGGGAGAATGCGCTTGGCAAAGACTGGGAGAAGATCATGACACCTGAAAAATTAAGGGGCCTCTACGAAAAACTCTGACCCCCAGGACCCCCCTTTCATACTTGTCAATAAAATAAATATTTTGTTTTCATCCCCCCTGGCAGGGGGGAGTGAGGAGGGTGAGGGTTGCTGAAAAAAAATAAATCTTCTTACGCTAAAGGCCGAACGCTGAATGCTTGCATTTTGCTTCGGCCTTTTGTTTTCGGTTTATCTTTAGTGATATAAACAGCGTTCATTCAGATTAATCAGTAATTTAATAGCCCAAACTATCTCACATGAAAAAATCAACCGCGCTGCTGCTATGCATGGCAGCCATGTTCCTTGCTTCTGCTCAACCTTTCAATGCAAGTCTTTTCAACAGCATGCAATGGCGCATGATCGGCCCTCACCGTGCAGGGCGAACTGTAGGTGCCGTTGGCGTTCCTTCGCAACCCAGCGTTTTCTATATTGGTGTGAACAATGGAGGCGTTTGGAAGACCAATGATTATGGCCGCACCTGGAATCCCATCTTCGATAAAATGCCTACAGGTTCAGTAGGTGATATTGCAGTGTCTGAATCCAATCCCAATGTAATATTCGTGGGATGTGGCGAAGGCATTCAACGCCCCGATCTTTCCATTGGTGATGGTGTATACAAATCAACCGATGCAGGTAAGACCTGGAAGAACATGGGTTTGAAAGATGGCCAACAGATCGGCGATATCATTATCGACCCTAAAAATGAGAACCGCATTTTTGTGGCTGTACTGGGTCACCCTTACGGTCCCAATACAGAACGTGGTGTATACAGAAGTTTAGATGGTGGTAATAACTGGGAGCGTGTATTATATAAAGATGAAAATACGGGTGCCATACAGGTAAGCTTCGATCCCAATAACGCAAACATTTTATATGCCGATATGTGGGCGGGCAGACAGGGCCCCTGGGAGAACGGTGCCTGGAACGGAACCGAAAGCGGTATGTTCAAATCTACTGATGGCGGTAATACCTGGAAAAAACTCACCAAAGGATTACCCACACCACAGGATGGATTAGGCCGTATTGGTTTTTGCATAGCACCCAGCAACAGCAACCGCTTATATGCAACCGTTGATGCGGGCCCGCGCTTTGGTGGTGTATACAGAAGTGATGATGCCGGTGAATCATGGATCAATATCAACAGCGATGATCGTTTCTGGGGACGTGGTAGTGATTTTGCCGAGATAAAAGCAGATCCGAAAAATGCAGATATCGTTTACAGCGCCAATGTAGTTACCTGGAAATCGACAGATGGTGCCAAAACATGGACAGGCTTTCGTGGTGCACCCGGTGGTGATGATTATCACCGCATCTGGATCAACCCCAATGATCCAAAGATCATGCTGATCGCACTCGATCAGGGTGGTATTGTTACCGTAAATGGCGGAGAAACTTTTTCTTCCTGGTATAATCAACCTACCGCACAGTTCTATCATGTAATTACCGATAATGCGTTTCCGTATAATGTATATGGCGGACAACAGGAGAGTGGTTCTGTAGGTATTGCCTCAAGAGGTAATGACGGACAGATCTCCATCCGCGAATGGCATCCAGTGGGTGTAGAAGAATATGGTTATGTGGCTCCTGATCCGCTGGACCCGAATATTATTTATGGAGGAAAGATCACCAAGTTTGATAAACGAACCGGACAGGTACAGAACATAGCACCCGAAGCTATTCGTTCAGGCAAATACCGTTTTGTAAGAACCGCACCGGTATTGTTCTCGCCTATCGATCCCAAAACATTGTACTACGCGGGTAATGTGTTATTTAAAACAAGAGATGGCGGTAACAGCTGGGACATCATCAGTCCGGACCTTACCCGTGAAAGCTGGGATATTCCCGCCAGCGTTGGGATCTACACCAACGAGCAATTAAAAAAAATGCCAAGACGTGGTGTGATCTATACCGTGGCACCTTCCTATAAAAATATCAATACCATCTGGGCAGGTACCGATGATGGTTACATACAGGTAACACATGATGGTGGAAAAACATGGAAGAATGTAACACCACCCGAGATCACATCATGGAGCAAAGTATCCCTAATGGATGCCGGACATTTTGATGATAACACCGTATACGCAGCCATCAACCGGATCCGTTGCGATGATATGCATCCTTATGTTTACAAGACCAATGATGGTGGAAAAACATGGAAACTCATCACCAATGGTTTACCTGCTAATGAACCTATTAACGTAGTACGCGAAGATCCAAACCGTAAAGGTTTATTGTTTGCCGGCTCCGAAAATGCCGTATATGTTTCATTTGATGAAGGAGATCATTGGCAGTCGTTAAAAAATAATATGCCACCTACTTCTATCCGCGATCTGGTGATCAAAGATGATGATCTGGTACTGGGTACACACGGGCGTGGTTTCTGGATCATGGATGATATAACTCCGCTTCGCCAGATCAGTAAAAACCTGGCTGCAGAAAATGCTATCCTGTTCAAACCACAAACGGCCTTACGTATCCGCTGGAACATGAATACAGATACACCGATACCGCAGGAAGAACCCGGCGGACAAAACCCACCCGATGGTGCCGTGATCGATTATTATTTAGCCGATAAAGCAACCGGAGAAGTAACACTTGAAATTGTGGATGCTGCCGGAAGATCTGTACGCAAATACAGCAGCAATGATAAGCCTTATGAAATACCGGCATTGAATATTCCTTTGTATTGGATCCGTCCGCAGCAGCTGCTTTCTGCAGATGCCGGCGCACATCGCTTTCTGTGGGATGTACATTATACACCCATCAATGATCCGGTAAGTTTTCCGATGACCGCAATTTTTGAGAATACCGCTCCCGAAAAAAATTCACCATGGGTTTTACCCGGAACCTATACCGTTAAGTTAACCGTGAATGGAAAAACCTATTCACAACCCCTGCCCGTGAAAATGGACCCACGCGTAAAAGCACCTATGGTAGATCTCCAAAAACAACACACACTTTCGCTCACCTGCTACGAAGGGCGTGTTAAGATCAAGAAAACATTGGCAGAAGTAGCTGATACCAGAAAGCAATTGAAAGACCTGATCGCCAAAGGCGGCAGCAATACAGAAGCTTTGAATGCGCTTGACCAGGAAGTAGCAGGCTTTGAAAGTGCGCGCCGTGGCAGAAGAGGCGGTGGCGCACCCGCAGCCGCACAAGGCCCTACCTTCGGCAGTATTGACGGATCTTTTGCGGGACTATTCTCTATCTTACATGAAACAGAAATGCCGCCAACCACACAAACTGTTGCGGGTGTAAAACAGACCAATGATCAGTTTACAGAGATCATGAATAAATGGACCGCAGTAAAAGTGAAAGTGGCCGCATTGAATAAATAATAGTAATGCTGGTTGGGCATAAGCCCATATTATATCCTTAGAAAAGAGGGGCATAACGGCCTCTCTTTTTTAATTTGCCTTCACCGTTGTTGGTTATAAGACCTTATCGATTCAGAAGCATTCATGAACTATACTGTTTATTCATTTGCCACGCTCTAAAGGACGTGGCAAATGAATAAATATTTTACCCGCATCAGCCGAACACAAAGGGTCTCATGCCAACAAACTCTTTCGCCGTTCGCCGTTGTTGTTGTTATCACCAACAACAGCTCCTCACCAACCACCTATTATACCCTACAGCACCTCCCACAAGAAAAATAAAATACATTCAATTAAAATAGTATATTTATTAACCCGAAAATTGAAGTGCATCTCCCCCGTTGCGCGCCAACTTCAATTCGTGAAGAGAGCAGGCTTTGCTTTTAGACAAATTCCATTCGATTGAATCCGTATCCGGGCTTTCCTTACATCGCATTATTCATAGCTGGAGAAAATACAAACCAAAACCAATGAACGAAACAACTCCTCATTCACCGGAAGCTGTTCTGGAAACGGCTGCAACCCCGAATTTTTCCCTTTCTGTAATCAGTGGCCTCGCTTTACTTGGGCTATTTGTAACCGGTATCTGGGATTTTGCCGGCTTTACATTCAACGAACAGCTCTTTTTCATCACACACAATCACCATGGTAATTACAAATTGTATGCTATCGTGTCTATGTTGTTCGATGGGAAAATGATGGCGCTGCTGGCCATGGTCTTTGGCGCAGGCATGGTACTTTTGGTACAAAAGCAGGATCATCCCGCTGCGATAGACGGAACGGATGCGCATATCCGTAAACAGATCTGGCTCATACTACTTGGACTCTTTGTAGGTCTCGTGCTGTTGTGGCCCAACGATCTTCTATTTCCTTTTGGTGTAGTGGGTATTTTATTGTTCGCGTTCTCAAAGCTGCCCGTTAAAAGTTTATGGATCGCAGCATTGGTATGTATGTTGATCTATTGCGGAAAGCAATACTGGAACTATACAGACGATCAATCCGATTACAAAGCCTATCTGGCGGTAAAAACAGTAGAGAAAAAATTTAAAGACGACAGCACTGCCCGCGCAAAAAAAGACAGTCTCTCCGGAACAAAAAATAAACTCGCGGATTCTCTTGCTAAAAAGAACGACACCCTTACCGCCAAACAGGCCGATGAAAAAGGCAAATGGGAGGGAATGTTGAAAAACCTGAAATACGATTCTTCCAAATCGGCTGCAGATAAAAAAACCATGCGTGCCGGTTACAGTAAACTGTGGTTCTCAATAAAAGGCCGTACGCAATCAAGGGAATCAAACTGGTTATATAGTATTGGTGTTTGGGAGATCGGTTCCGCCATGTTATTAGGAATGGCTTTATTGGGGATGGGCTTTTTTCATAAAAGATACAGTGCCTCCAGATACTTATTGATAGCGGTGTTGTTGCTCGCCATCGGACTTTTACTGGCCTGGTTCCGCATACACCACAACTCTTTGCGTATCAACGATTACACAAAATATATTGACGGGATCCCCATACCATTTAACCAGTTTCTGCCTATCGAAATTTTATTGATGGCAACCGGTTATGCTTCTTTGTTAATGTGGCTGCTATCAATGAAAAGTGTACAGTGGTTAACAGAGGTTTTATCCGCTGTTGGCCGTTTGGCACTCACCAACTATTTCCTGCTGGTGATCGCCTGCGCTTTCTGGTTCTATGGTTCTGGCTTAGGGTTTTACGGAATGTTTGCTCAATGGGAAATGTATGTTGCGGTTGCACAGATCTCCATTGTACTGATCCTGTTGTCTGTACTATGGTTACGCAATTACCGACTGGGTCCTTTAGAATGGGCGTTGAAATGTCTTGTCTACCGGAAAAAATTACCCAACAAACTGTAATCACTATTGCTGTTAATCAATTTCCTGATCACTTTTTCAAACCATTTGTATGGATCAAAATAACTCAACTATACTTTCCTCAGAACAAACCATAGGCGCAGCCCCGGTGGCTGCAGCAGACAGGATCAAAAGCATCGATGCCATCCGCGGCTTTGCACTCCTCGGAATTCTTATGATGAATATTCCCGGCTTTGGCATGAACTGGGATTATTGGTACACAATTTTTAACGGACCACAATCGGGCTATGATTACCTCACCTTCAAAGGTGTTGAGATCTTTTTTGAAGGAACCATGCGTGGTTTATTCTCCATGCTCTTTGGTGCGGGCATGATCTTATTCATGATGAATAAAAAAGAAGCCCCGGGACAACCTTCGGTTGCCATATATTATTATCGCCGTTTATTATGGCTGGTCTTCTTTGGTGTGGTCAATGCTTTTGTGATCTTATGGCAGGGTGATATCCTGTTTTACTATGGCCTTTTCGGTATGATCCTTTTCGCCTTCCGCAAAACTGCACCTAAATGGTTATTGGTGATCGGTCTTTCGCTGATTGCCTGTGCCATGATACAGAACTCCTGGCGTTGGTCTGAAACGCGACAGAAAAGAGCGGATTATCTTGAAGCGATGACAGCCAAAAAAGAAAAGAAAAAACTAACGGAAGAACAGCAGCAAGCCATCACTACCTGGGAGCAGGTAGCCAAAGTAAATAAACCCGATACCGCGCAGACCAATGAGAACATGCGTAAGATGCATTCGGGGTATACAACTATCGTTAAGTATTTCATTCCCATGAATGCCGGCAATGAAGCCGGCGGAACCTATTTTGGCATATTTGATATGCTCTCCATGATGCTCATCGGCATGGCGCTCTTTGGCTGGGGTTTCTTTACGAATAAACTCAGCACTTCCACGTATGTTATGTGGATGTTGGTGGGCTATGGAATTGGTATCCCCTTTGGATTCTTTTTGTTTGATGCCGATTGGTCGGCAGTAGCGCACAGGATTGAATTTGTAGATCGTTGGCGCGCAAACCCATGGAACTTTGCAGAGGTAAGAAGACTATTAATCACGGTTGGTCATGCCAGCATGCTGATGCTTGTGTTCCGCTTAAAGATCGTGCCCTGGTTAATGAGGGCCCTGTCTGCTGTAGGACAAATGGCTTTCACCAATTACCTAATGCAAAGCATCATCTGTACTTTCTTTTTCTTTGGATACGGTTGGGGCTATTACGGAAAACTGCATTTACACCAGATCTATTATGTAGTAGGTTCCGTTTGGATCTTTCAACTCATCTTCTCCAGTATCTGGCTGCGCTATTTCCGCTTCGGGCCTTTTGAGTGGGTTTGGCGTTCGCTTACTTATTGGAAGAAACAGCCGATGAAATTATAATGTATTTATAAAGCAAGGATAAAACCCAATCAATGACCCAAACAAATGCTGCTTTTGATACAAGCACCGGCGCCGCACCCATAGCGCAGGCAGACAGGATCAAAAGTATTGATACCATCCGGGGCTTTGCCTTGCTGGGTATACTATTGATGAATATCCCGGGCTTTGCCTTTGGTTTTATGGAAGGCAATCTCTTTAACGATATTTCTTTGGGGTCACACACCAGCTATGATTATCTCACTTTAAAAGGGGTTGAGATCTTTTTTAACGGAACGATGCGGGGCCTGTTCTCCATGTTGTTTGGTGCGGGTATGATGCTGTTCATGATGAACAAAAAAGAAGCACCAGGACAACCCACGGTTGCCATTTATTATTACCGGCGATTACTCTGGCTGGTATTCTTTGGGCTCATCAATGCTTTTGTGATCTTATGGTTTGGCGATATCCTTTTTTACTATGGTCTCTTTGGTATGCTGCTTTTTGCTTTTCGCAAACTGGCACCTAAATGGTTGATGATCCTCGGACTTGCCTGTATCTCCTTTGCGATGATCCAATCGGCATGGAGCTGGTCAGAACAAAGAGCGATACGCACAAACTATCTCGAAGCACAGATCGCTAAAAAAGAGAAGAAGCCCCTTACAGAAGAGCAGAAGCGTGCCGAATCTATCTGGCCTCAATGGACAACACCCAGAAAAAAATCAGATACGGCAGAAACAAATAAAAATACCCGCATCATGCAAGCGGGCTATATAGGCATCTTTAAGGAACTCAGGCCGCAAACAGCCGGTTTTGAAGTGTATCTTACTTACTATGAATTATGGGATATGCTGTCCATGATGTTTATTGGGATGGCCTTACTGGGGTGGGGATTTTTTACCAATAAACTCAGCACCCAAACTTATGTGCTCTGGTTGATCGCCGGTTATGGGATTGGTATTCCGTTTGGATTTTTCCTTTTCAATAATTCCTATTATTTCTATCCCAGTTTTGCGCAAAGAATTGAACAGTGGCGTGTGGATCCTTATATCTTTGGAGAAGTGCGACGTCTGCTCATAACCCTTGGTCATGCCAGTCTGATCATGCTCACCATCCGTTTAAAGATCGTGCCCTGGTTAATGCGCGCATTGGCAGCCGTGGGGCAGATGGCATTTACCAATTACTTAATGCAAAGCATTATCTGTACATTCTTTTTCTTCGGATACGGTTTCGGTTATTTCGGCAAACTGCATTTACACCAGGTCTATTATATAGTTGCCGCTGTCTGGATCTTTCAACTCATCTTCTCCAGCATCTGGCTACGCTATTTTCGCTTCGGGCCATTTGAATGGGTTTGGCGTTCGCTTACGTATTGGAAGAAACAGCCGATGAAGTTGTAAGTTTCGTTAAGAGAAGAACAAAGAAAAAGAGAGTCTCCGAATTTCGAAGACTCTCTTTTTCTTGCCGTCATTGCGAGGAACGACGTGTCCGCCGCAGCGATAGCGTAGGAGGAAGCAAACTGTGGACTAAAATTTTTGCGGGATCGCTCTTCCGAAAACGCTCCTAAATAGCAATCCCACCCTACAACGACCCACAGTTTGCTTCGTTCATCGCAATGACGTACATCCCATTTTCAAATTTGCATATTTTCAAATTTTCAAATTACTTTATCTACTACCCAACCTTCTTCTCGTCTCATCCACCACTTCCAACAACCCATTACTAAATGCATCATCCGCCATTTGCCAGAACATTATGCCGTTCAGTTTTTTCTTTATAGCATAATTGGTTTTTATCGCAATGGAAGTACTGTCATCAAAAGTTACAAACCATTTTTTCTTTTCGTTATAGAAATACGGTGCTGAAGCAGTTTTATCCCAGTGATATACAAAGCCACTATCGGAAGAAAATATTGGATTGAAGCCACGATACGAAACTCCGCGTAAGAATTTTCCTTTGCCATAAAGTCCATCATTCAGTGCTTCTACATTCTGCCAGATGCGCGCATAGAATGCCGCACCGATCAATAATTTATTTGCGGGTACACCCTTGGCCAGTAACATCTTTACCGCATTATCGCAGGATTCTTTTTGTTGCGGTGTGGAATACATGGCTGTATGATGACCAGTAACCGTATCATATCCTCCAATCAGATCATACGTCATGATATTGATCCTGTTTACCAGCGGCACTACTTTTTTCCAGTCAACCGATTCGTTGATGTATTGCGTAAAACCACCCGCGGCAAAACTGAGTTCTTTTTCTTTCCCCAAACTGTCTCGCAGGGTTTTGATCAGCGCAGTAAAATTGTCTTTATCACTTAACATATATGGATGTCCCGGCGGACCTTTGATGGCCGGGTATTCCCAGTCAAGATCAATGCCATCCGCTTTAAAATAATCCAGCAATTGTTTGGTAGAAGAAGCAAATACCTTTCGGGAACTATCGGTGCTGAACACTTCTGAACAGGAATAACAACCCGTCCATCCTCCCATCGACACGATCACTTTCAGTTGCGGGTTTCGTTTTTTTAATAACACACAGTTCGCCAACCCTGCACTATCTCTGGCATTACCCAAAGCTATCCGGCTTCCTTTTAAATGCGTAAAACTAAAACAGAGATGGGTTAATTTTTCTACGGGAAAACTATCAATGAAATTGGGCCTTCCGGCATAATAACCAAATACAGCAAATGGTTTTTTTTGAGAAAACACGATCTGTGCAGAGAAGAATACCAAACCAAAAAGCAGTGCTTTTTTCATGCTCGTCATATCAGGTTGTGTAGAAAATATCGTATTACTTCGGTAAACCCTCTGCGAAAACTCACTGTTCTCCCGTTCTCTGCGGTGAATGGCTTTCAGAATGGAAGCAATCAACCGTAGTTAAGATTTTTTTCACCGCAGAGAACTAACCCTATGTTGAATAGCATTCAATAGCAAAAACCTTAAAAATTATCTTCGTCCTTATCGCGGTTCCAGTTGTATTCAATTCTGTTGGCCAGATCCAGCGCCAGTTCTAACCCATGTATATCTTCTATAAACCCCAACACCATATCCATTCCCGCGCTTACGCCGGATGAGGTATAATATTTTCCATCCACCACCCATCTGGCTTTTCTAATCCATTCAACAGCATTGCCCTGCTCCATCACCCAATCAAACGCTCTTTTATTGGATGTGGCTTTTCTGCCATCCAGTAATCCTGTTCGGGCCAATAAGGCTGTACCGGTACAAACCGTTAGCACATGGTTACTGGCCGCTGCTATTTCTTTGATCAATGCTATAAGTGCCACATTGTTTACTTCAGGCCTTGTTCCCCAGCCACCCGGTATCAGAAAAACATTTACCCCTTTTTTAATAGTGTCGAGTTTTTCCGAAAGAACAGCAACCCCATGACCATTCTTTACCACACCACCATCCAGTGAATAAAAAGAAATTTCATACTCCTCTTTCATGATCCCAAAGATCTCTACGGGACCAAACACATCAAGCGTTTCAAAATCTGTAAATAAGAGTACGGCTATTTTTTTCATGGTGTGGTTGGCTGCGAAGCCTTCTGTAAATGTAAGTGCTTCTGGTGGCAATTATTTCGCTAAGAGAAGAACGAAGAAAAGAAGAAAAAGAGGGGTTGCTGAGATTCGATCTCTCTCTTTTTCTTAGTTTCTCTCTTAGCGAACCCACGCGTCCCTGGCGCCTTTGCGGTTAAGCCACCACACAGCTGCTCTCATGCTTTACCACAAAATTCACCGAGTTCGCAATAAAACAAAGTTCATTCGCTTTATGATGCAAAGCGTTTGCCCTCTCTGTCATGGATGCATCCGTAACCGTAACCACAGGATGCAAAGTAACTTCCACAAACCTTCCGCCACCATCAGCCGTTTCTTCCATGATACCACTCGCATTATCTACATAATCAACAACGATCACCCCCGCTTCTGAACAAAGATGTAAATACCATAACATATGGCAGGAAGACAATGACGCTACCAGTAACTCTTCCGGATTGTATCGGGTTTTGTCTCCCCTAAACGAAGGGTCTGAGGATAATAAAATATGCGGCTTGTTCTCTTTTTCGATCTTGTGTTCTCTTTCGTAGGCTTTATAGGCAGAGGTACCCGTGCCGGTATTGCCGGTCCATTTTGTGGTGAGGGTGTAAGTGTGTTGTTTGTTCATGGTGTGTTTTTCGGCCTCGTAAGGAAGAGCAGTAGTTGAGATCATTGCGAGGAACGACCGTGTCCCCCGCAGCGATAGCGAAGGAGGAAGCAATCTGTGGCTCGAACAATGGGCGGGACCGCTTTTCAGAACGCTCTAACAATAGCGATTTCACTCAACGATAACCCACAGTTTGATTCTCCCGGCTAAGCCGGAATCGCAATGACGACTCATTTTCAAATTTGCACATTTTCAAATTCTATTTCTTCCCCAACACAAAATAACCCGCCTTAAATCGATTTTTCACGATCTCCCCCTGCACATCCGCTTTTCTAATCGCATTACACATTCCGTCCTTCGCATGTGCATCACCCAGCGAATCGATATGTACACCATCTACAAAATACGATTTGCCGTTTATGCGCACAGCCAGATCGCAGGTTTTACTCTTTAACCCAAACTGACATTTGCCGCAGGCGGCTTCTACATGCTGGATGGGTTTGGAAGCATCTGGTGTTTTATGCGATTGTGCAGTAAGGGTAAGCGTAGTTAGAGTTAGTGCAAGGATGGTGAGGAGTTGTTTCATATTTGTGTCTGGTTTATTGATGGGTGATTTTTTCTTAACCGCAAAGACGCAAGGGCTTTTCCTCGCGTCATTGCGAGGAACGAAGCAATCTGTGGACCTAACTATTAGCGCGACTGGAATTCAGTGTTAACTAACAATAGCAATTTCCCTCATCGATAACCCACAGTTTGCTTCGTCGTTCCTCCTCGCAATGACGCCCCTTTTTCAAATTCGCATATTTTCAAATTCCTTCTGCAACCGAAACATCTCATCCCTCAACCTCGCCGCCTCAATAAAATCAAGGTCTCTCGCGGCTTTCTCCATTTCTTTCTTCACCTTACCGATCGCTTTTTCTATTTGTGGAATGGTCTTATACGTTTCCTGCTCTTCTGCAGCAATGGTTTGTTTTACCAGTTCTTCATCACGCTGCAATGCATACGGGTTGGAAGGATCATACCCTTTAATATCCAGCACCGATCCCTGGGCAAATACCTGCTCGCGGGATTTGATGATGGTGGTGGGGATGATTCCATGCTCTGTATTATAGATCACCTGCTTCTCTCTTCTTCGGCTGGTTTCATCAATGGTGCGCTGCATGCTCTCCGTCATCTTATCGGCGTAGAAAATTACACGGCCATCCACATTACGTGCAGCACGGCCCGCGGTTTGCGTGAGGGATCGTTCATTACGTAAGAAGCCTTCTTTATCTGCATCCAGTATGGCCACCAATGCAACTTCTGGCAGGTCCAATCCTTCTCTTAATAAGTTCACACCTACCAATACATCTATCTCACCCAATCTTAATTGACGCAAGATCTCCACACGCTCCAATGTATCCACATCACTATGTATGTATTTCGATTTGATATTGATGCGGCCCAGGTATTTATCCATCTCTTCGGCCATCCGCTTGGTGAGCGTGGTCACCAATACCCGATAATCCTTCTTAACCGTTTTATCAATTTCATCCAGCAGATCATCGATCTGGTTCACACTTGGGCGGATCTCGATCGGTGGATCTAATAATCCCGTTGGGCGTACGATCTGTTCCACCACTACACCTCCGGTCTTCTCCAGTTCATAATCGCCGGGGGTGGCACTTACAAAAATGGTTTGTCCGGTCAGGTTTTCAAACTCGGTAAAATTCAATGGTCGGTTATCCATCGCGCTCGGTAATCGGAAACCATAATCTACCAATACCATTTTTCGGCTCCGGTCGCCTCCGTACATACCGGCTACCTGGGGTATGGTCTGGTGACTCTCATCAATGATCATCAAATAATCACTCGGAAAATAATCCAGCAAACAGAAAGGCCTTGTGCCCGGTCTTCGCCGGTCGAAGAAACGGGAGTAGTTCTCAATACCCTGACAATACCCCAGCTCGCGGATCATTTCAATATCATATTCCACACGTTCTTTCAGTCGTTGCGCTTCTATGTATTTGCCGGTGCTTTTAAAATATTCCACCTGCGCCATCATCTCATCCTGGATCTCGTGCATTACTTCAACGATCATGTCTTTGGGAGCGAGGTACAAAGTAGCAGGAAAGATGGCCGCATTCTCCATCGTGCCAATGCGTTTGCTGCTGCTGGTTTCAATGCTTTCGATCTCTTCAATTTCATCGCCAAAGAAAGTGATGCGGTAACCAAAATCCACATACGGCAGGTTAATATCCACCGTATCTCCTTTTACCCGAAACGTGCCGCGGGTAAAATCTCCCTGCGAACGGTTGTATAAAGAGTTCACCAAGGCATGCAAAAATCCCTGGCGCGAGATCACCTGTCCTTTATGAATGCGGATGATGCCGTTCTCATACTCCGTAGGGTTACCCATACCATAAATACAACTCACACTCGCCACCACAATAATATCGCGCCGTCCGCTCAACAGTTGCGAAGTAGCCTGCAGCCGCAGTTTATCCAACTCTTCATTAATGCTCAGGTCTTTCTCTATATAGGTATCGCTCACGGGCATATAGGCCTCGGGCTGGTAGTAATCGTAGTAGCTCACAAAATAACCCACCGCATTATCCGGAAAGAACTGTTTAAACTCCCCATACAATTGCGCTACCAGGGTTTTGTTATGTGTAAGCACCAGGGTGGGGCGCTGCGTATTCTGAATCACATTCGCAATCGTAAACGTCTTACCCGAACCCGTAACCCCCAGCAGGGTCTGGTACTGCTCACCATCATTGATATTCTCCGTTAACTGCTGAATAGCAGAAGGTTGATCGCCGGCGGGGGAGTAGGCAGAGTGGAGTTTGAAGGGCATTGCTGGTTTGGAGTTTGGGGTTTGGGGTTGCGTTAGGCGTTCTGCGTTAAGCCTTCAGCGTAAACGTTGCGTTACGCGTTATGCCTTAGGCGTTTAGCGTTCACACGTTACAAATTTAAGAAGGGTTTTTTTATGGGGCTGGCTTTTGTTTTTTATGGTATCGTCTGTTGCGTCGCACACTTGTACGTTCGGGGCAATGTGGGGCAACCTCTTTTAATGCTTTACAATGAAAATGAAATACGGGGTTTCTCCCGGTATTCGTATTTGGGAATTTGCTTATTTTACAGATACCTAAAAAACGCAATTGCAATTGCATATATCCAGACATTTTGGGTGGATATACGCATGTTTAACGTATAGCGTTGCGTATATTTAAGTGTTGTGCGTTATGCTGTGACGACAGTTCCTAACTTCAAAGAATAAATATTTCTAAATCCCTAATAAATGGACAACAACTACGACAATCTAAAAAGGCTCCTTGACAATCTCAAAACACTAGGGTTTTGGAGCAGGATTTTTAGATGGTCTAAAATAAAAAATCAACTTATTGACGCTTCTGCTGATATTCAAAAGCTTTTGACAAATAATGAAAATCTGCAATCGCAAAGTTTAACCTCTGAACAATCAATTTCCAACTTAACGAAAGACTTAAAAATATCAAACGAAGACTTAATTAAAAAACAAGCAGAAATAGACAAACTGAATTTATCGGTCGATGGAAATTCAACTAAAATTTTCACCCTCACATCAGAGCTTTCGTCTGCTAATACAACAATTGGAGGTCAACAAGAAAGAATAAATCAACTTACAAGTGACAATAGATTATTTACCGAAAAGAATGAACAGCTTTTAAGAGACAACAAAAAGCTATCTGAAAATGAAGCAACAAACACCCAGACAATATTGGATTTGAACAAAAGAAAAGGAGAATTGGATATAGAATTAGCGAATATTAAGAAAGATTTAGAGAAAGTGCAAGAAGAACTTTCAAAAATTAAGGAACAAAATAGTCAATTGCTTACAAGCGAAGATGCCAGAAAACAAGAGCATTTACAACAGACTGCCACTTTAAAAAATATACAAGATACTATTCAAACTGCAAGAGATAAGGAAGTCCAAGACAAGCATAATGATGAAATTGAAAGGTTAAAGAATTTGAAGCTTACATGGACAAATCATCAAGAAAATGTAAAGCAAGCAATCAAGTCAATATCTGGCAAGCACACAATTGAATATGTCGATAAAGTTTCGTTTAAAGGTGAGCCAGACAACACTTTAAAAATTTGTGGGGAGTTTGTAGTCTTTGACGCAAAAAGCCCCCGAGGCGAAGACCTTAACAATTTCCCTACTTATATAAAAGAGCAATCAGAAAAAGCAAAAAAATATGCCAAAGAGGATAATGTAAAAAAATGGATATTCTTTGTGATACCATCGAATACTTTGGAGGTCATTAAAAACTATGTTTACTCTTTAGCCGACTATGATGTTTTCGTTATTACGCTTGACTCCTTAGAACCAATCATTCTTAGCTTGAAAAAAATTGAAGAGTATGATTTTGCAGAACAACTTAATCCAGAAGACAGAGAAAATATATGTCGAGTTCTTGGGAAGTTTGCTCATTTATCAAAACGAAGAATTCAAATTGACACTTACTTTATAAATCAATTTATGGAGCTTGCTTACAAGTGTGAAAGTGACCTACCCAGTGATATTCTTGAAAAGGTCGTTGAATTTGAAAAAGCAGAAAAACTAAACCCACCGCAAGAAAAAAGAGTTAAAGCCATTAGCATAACCGAGTTAGAAAAGAGCACCAAGAAATTGAGAATAGATGCATCAACAAAGGGGATTTCAATTGAGGATATTAAAATTACTGACGGCTTAAATCAACTACCACTTTATATACCAGAAAGACCCGATACAAATGAACAAGGAGAAAGTTGAATACTGGACAGAATTTGCATTTACCAAAATGCGTAAAGAAAAAACTATAATGCCAACTACCATTGAAAAGGTATTGGAGTTAGATGATTTTAAATCATCGGGCGTTACTGCAGAAGAATTGAGACAAAGTATAAAAGAGAGATTTTCAGCAGAAAGGCAGGTGATAAAAACCACGATTATTGAAAAGCTTAATAAACTTAAAGAGAATAATATTGAATAAATAACCTGTTTAAAAAATCAAACTTTTTTAATGAGTACAGATAATTTTGAAGACAATTTTGAGAAAGGAAAAGGAGATATGTTATATGTTGAGGTTTTATTAAAAGACACGACTATTTCTGTTAGGGAAATATTAAGACAGTTGTCCTTAGGCAAAACCACAGATGAATTATTAAGCTCAAATCCAGGTTTGACTATTTCAGATATTCATAATTGTCTTCGTTATGCTTGGGAATTGGTTGGTGTCATCGAGTTTGAGAAAGCCCTTAAAGAAATTAAGTTTTCTATTAAAAAACGACATGACCTTGCAAACAGGATTAGAGGTTTGAAAGATAAACCACCACCAAGTTTTCGAGAATAAGAAGCACGAACGCACAACAAAAGGTTTGCCGCAAGGCTGTCGGACGGAACAGCAATCGGCGGTTGTACTACTATCAGCTAATATCGGGCTTGACCGAATTCTATTTGGCTTTTAGTTGTTAACTTCATCATCAGTTTTTTTCATTCTCCGCAGGGTGTCCCATTAAAAAAGACGTTCCCCGTGGATGTCTCTTAATTTGCCTCAGGGTCTCCTTTTAATAAGAAAAAAGCAAGATTGTTCCCCGCAGACGTCTCTCGGTAGAGGACTCTGCGGATTCGGAGCTCTTAACACACACTGTTTTCAAATGATTACTTTGAAATCCTAAGCGCAGAGTCCCTATCGGAGACGCTGCGAAGAACAGAATTTTCTTCCTTATCAAAAACCGAATACAAGGGTTTGGCTTGGGAGAAAGTGATACAAAAGGTGAGTAAACAACTCGGTGAGTTTGTGATGATACCCGAATACAGAAACTCGGCTTTGGCAAAAGCGCCATCCATCACTATTTCGTTTGATAATGAATCTATGTTGCGGTTGCAGTAAGGCAAGGCCCTCTGCCAGTCATTGCGTGGAATGTATACCGGAGTTTTGTATATTGTATCTGTATGTCCCACCCGGATTAAATGAATCCTTATCAATCATCTTAAATCAGGAATCCTGAAAATATGGAAGTACACAAACATCCGCACCACATAACCCATTCAAAGAAATGGGGTGAATACGTTTTGGAGTTTCTTATGTTGTTTCTTGCTGTTTTTCTTGGCTTTTTGGCAGAGAACCAACGGGAATCGATTGTGGAAAGACACCGCGAAAAGGAATACATTCTTTCCATGATCGAAGACCTGCAAACTGACACAGCAAATTTGTCTAAGGTAATCGCCAGCTATGGAAAAATGATCAGCCGTCTGGATACCGCGATCACAGGGTTCGATAATGGTGTACATACATTTTCAGAAAGATGGACAAATAACTTTATCCATACCATT
>CANGOX010000016.1 GCA_947455605.1 Chitinophagaceae bacterium | reverse complement strand
GGTGATCTGAAAGAAAAGATCGATCCATACCTGCGTCCATTGTATGATGCGCTTGATGATATGATACCGGCCGATAAGTTGGGTTATTATATGACAACCCGCACCATCGAGATCGCGCCACTGGCATATATGCGCGGTCGAACACTGGACAATGCCTTTATCATTCTCGATGAAGCGCAAAATACCAACGACCTGCAATTGAAAATGTTCTTAACAAGGATCGGCGCCAATGCCAAAGCCATTATTACCGGAGACCCTACCCAGGTGGATCTCCCAAGAAATATGCGCAGCGGTCTGGAGAAATCTACCCGCATCCTGAAGAACATTGAGGGCATTGCTCATATTGAATTAACAGAAGAAGATGTAGTGCGTCATAAACTGGTAAAAGCCATCATCAAGGCTTACGAAAAAGAACATGAAAAAGATGAGGCCGAACATGGGCATCATCACAGATAAAATAAAAAAGAGGCTTTCATCATTGAAGCCTCTTTTTTTTTGAGTAATCCTCTGCGCAAACTCAAGTATCTCTGCCACTCTGCGGTGAATATAGATTTGCTTTCACCGCAGAGCCGCGGAGAGCGGGGAGTTTTCGCAGAGAAGATATCAATGTCCTAGTATCTCATGCCCTAATTTATCTCTCTTGGTTTCCAGGTATTTCAGGTTATGTTCATTCGGATGCATTTCAATAGGTACGATTTCTATTATCTCTAATCCATAACCTTTCAGGCCCGCACGTTTCCGCGGATTATTACTCATCAGTTTCAACTTGGTGGCACCCAGGTAACGAAGGATCTGTGCTCCTACACCATAATCTCTTTCATCCATACCAAACCCAAGATGAATATTCGCTTCCACAGTATCCATGCCTTCTTCCTGCAGTTTATAGGCTTTCAGTTTGTTTACCAGTCCTATACCTCTTCCTTCCTGGTTCATGTATAAGATAATGCCTTTGCCCTCCTGCTCTACTTTCTGCATGGCCTTGTGTAATTGCTCTCCGCAATCGCATCGCAGGCTTCCCAAAATATCACCGGTAAAACAGCTGCTGTGAACACGGGTTAATACGGCTTCTTCTTTTCCCCAGGTTCCTTTTACCAAAGCGAGGTGTTCTGCACCTGTTGTTTTCTCTTTGAATGCAATCAACTTAAAGTGGCCGTATTTAGTGGGCATATCCACCCTAACCAATTCCTCAATTAAGGAATCTGTTTTTAATCGGTAATCGATCAGGTCTTTAATGGAAATGATCCTTAACCCGAATTTTTGAGCGATCTCCATTAACTGAGGCAATCTTGCCATGGTACCATCCTCATTCATCACTTCCACCAAAACACCGGCGGGTTCCAAACCGGCCAAGCGCGCCAGATCTACCGCCGCTTCTGTATGCCCTGTTCTCCGCAAAACACCACCATTGGTGGCCCGCAAAGGGAATATATGCCCGGGCCTTCCTAAAGCAGCAGGTTTTGTTGTATGGTCAACCAATGCCTGTATAGTCTTGGATCTATCCTGTGCAGAGATCCCTGTTGAAGTGCCCTCTCCTATCAGATCTACAGAAACCGTAAAAGCCGTTTCATGAAGAGAAGTATTTGAGGTAACCATCGGTTCCAGTTCCAGTTGTTTGCAGCGTTCTTCGGTCAATGCCGCACAGATCAGCCCACGGCCTTCCTTACTCATAAAATTGATCACATCCGGTGTGGTGTGCTCGGCAGCAATGATAAAATCGCCTTCATTCTCACGATCTTCATCATCCACAACGATCACCATTTTACCATTCCGGATATCTTCAACCGCATCTTCGATCCTGTCTAACATAAATTCAATTTGAGCTGCAAAATTACTGATGATACGCTGTAAATAGGCCAACCGATGCCCGAAAACCCGAACTGCAACAGAATTTTACCAATAACGCAAATCCTTACCCGTGAAAAAACCGGGATTTTAGCGGCAAATACCTAATCGTCTAAACAAAATAATTGTGGTGCTTAGCTTTTAAAACAACGCACCATGTTTTGCAAAAGAATGCTGTCCGTTTTGTGGACAATCCTGCCTTTATACGCAATCTCTCAAAATACAACAGGTAGTATTGCCGGTGTAGTAAAAACCAATTCAGATGAACCCATGGCGGGCGCATCTGTTAAATTGTTACATGAACCAACCGGTACCCTCTATTATACCAAGGCCAATCAAAAAGGGGATTTCAGTATTCAAAATATCAGTCCGGGCGGTCCCTACTTACTGGAAGTTTCCTTTAGCGGATACATCACTGAAAAAAGAAATGCACTCAATATCAATCTCGGTGAAAACCTTAGCATGGAGATACGATTATTACCACAAACCGTTTTATTGAAAAGTATTACCGTAACGAATCAAACAAAAAACAGTTTTTCGGGTAAGGGAGGTTCAGCAATTTTTATCACAAAAGAAAAACTCGGGCTACTTCCTTCAACGGGAAGAAATCTTTCTGATTATCTACGCAGTGTTCCACAGGCGAAACAGGTGAATGGAAATGAGGGAGCCATTTCATTTGCCGGACAAAACAACCGCTACAATGCATTTTATGTTGATGGGGCTGTGAATAATGATGTGTTCGGACTAACCGCATCGGGCACCAATGGCGGGCAGGCAGCTATTGCTCCATTATCTATTGATGCAATTGATCAGTTTCAGATTGCGCCATCACCATTTGATGTATCTGTGGGCAATTTTACAGGAGGAAGTGTAAATGCCATTACCCGCTCAGGCACGAATAAGAGCGAGGGTTCTGTGTATCATTTTTTCAGCAATCAGCATCTTTCGGGAAGTACCGCGCCCGGTAAATCACAAAATGCTTTCAGCACACAAACAACCGGTATGCGGCTGCAGGGATCATTCCTGCCCAACAGGTTATTTTTTTTTATGAGTATGGAAATTCAACGTAACCGATATGCCAATTCTTTTGATCTCAGTCAATACACCGGGGATACAAAAGATAAAACAACCCTCAACATACTTGCCAATACATTGAGATCTACACATCACTATGATGCAGGTAGTTTTACGGAAGCTCCTGAATCGGTAAATGCAGACAGACTGGTAATGCGTATCGACTGGAATATGAATCCGCAGAATAAAATAACCTTTAGTAACCGTTATACTTTGGGACAAAGAACCTATGCCAATCAAGGAAATGTGAACACCATCCATTTCAGTAATGACGGATATCAAATACACACACTTACGAATTCATCATCTTTTGAATGGAGGAGTGTATGGCATACTAAGGATGCCAATAAACTGACCGCTACCTATACTTCTGTAACCGATGACCGCGGCCCGGCAGGGAAAGCTTTTCCCAGGGTAAGGATCACTGATGGAGAGGGTGCGATCATTTTCGGAACCGACAATAGCTCAACAATTAATTTATTGACACAAAGAAACTGGACACTATTTGATAAATATGACCTGAGTGCCGGCAAACACCATATCAGCATGGGAATGGATGCGGAATACAATCTTGTGCACAATGCATTTGTACAAAACAGTTTTGGCAATTATACCTATGCATCTTTGTCTGATTTTTTAACCAATCAACATCCATCTGCATACCAATTGGGTTTTTCAATGATCGATAAAAGGAATGATGATCAAACAGATGCTGCTGCTAAATTTTCAGTATTGAAAACTGCTTTCTTTATCAGCGATGAAATCAAACCCATTTACCAGCTCAATTTACATTTCGGAATACGTGCAGACCAATATCGTTTTCTTAAAAACCCGGTAGAGAACGACAGTATCAATCTTGTTTATCTGCCCATACTTTCCACTTACTATGCTACCCAAAACACAAGATCAGGTAAAGCGCCAGTGATACCGTTATCAGTTTCACCAAGATTCGGGTTCCTCTATCACAATACAGATAATACCCTGATCATCCGGGGAGGTGCCGGTATTTTTTCGGGCCGGGTACCGCTTGCCTGGCCCGGAGGAATTTATCAAAACAATGGATTATTTACGGGTGGCTTTTCAGCCGACAGGCAACAGTTGAATAATATCCGCTTCCGTTCGGATGCCTATCAGCAATGGACCACAGCCGAAACAGGTGCAGTGATAAACAAAGAACCCTTAAATCTGATCGCTGATAAATTTCAGATGCCAGCTCTTTTTCGCACATCGGTTTCCATAGAGAAAAAGATCAACAATACTACCCTACTCGCAGAATTCATGATGAGTAAAAACCTGAATGAAATAAAATATACAAACCTTAACCTGCTGCCGCCAACAGATACGGCATCGGGTATGGATAATCGTTTTATTTATTCTTCAGTTAACAACGGCAAGATCCCGTTACTAACAAACGGCGCAAACCCTTATGACTATATTATTCTTTTAAGCAATGATCAAAAACAAACCGGTCATGCACAGTCCATCAGCACTACTCTTAAACAAAAATCGCAGAGCGGATGGAATGCAGAATTAAGTTATACATATGGCAGGTCTATGATCCTTCAGGAAGGAACTTCCTCTGTAAATGTTAGTCAATGGCGATTTATGGAATCGGTAAATGGCAGAAATTTTCTTACCCGTTCCGTTTCCGATTTCAGTGGCGGGCACAGAATTTTTGCATGGTTACACAAGCCCTATGTTTGGGCAGGCAAGAAAACCTCATTGGATATATCCCTCACCTATACCGGCCAATCGGGGTCACCGTTCAGCTATGTGTATGGCTATAGAAGTATGACTATGGATGATGGCCTTTTTGGTGCTTATGATCTGATCTATATTCCCACAACAGAAGAATTATTGCAAATGGAATTTTTACCTAATTCCATCAGAGGAAATCAATACACGCCCGAACAGCAAAAAGAAGCTTTGGAAAAATTTCTCCAGAATGACCCCTACTTACAAAAACACCGGGGTAATTATGCAGAAAGAAATGGATCCCGCACGCCATTTTCACAGCGGGTTGATCTTAAACTGAAAATGGATCTCAAAATTAAGATCAGTAAGCACCAGTATACAGTACAGACAAGTCTGGATATTTTCAATATCGGAAATCTCATCAACCCCAATTGGGGTCTTCAATATGAAGTTGGTTTTGACCAGTTTGCGCTGGTAGATTTTGCCGGCTACAAGATGCAGGGGCATTACATCCCTCAATATCGCTTTAACCCCGAATTAGCCCAAGCAGGCAGGGTCTGGGGCTTAAATTCAACAAGTGATCCCACGTATTCATCCGGCTGGAGCAGTCAGATAGGCCTTAGAATCACATTTAGATAATAGATAATATAATAAATTTTTGTATTTAACCCGAGTATTTGTGCAGCGGGACAACACCATCACCGAATTCGACTGATGGGGTTAGGCCATTTTATCACCATTTAATCAACATTCACCCGTAAAGCCTTTATTATTTTAACATTAATTTGGAAAGATAGGCCTACAAACGGCATATATGTTTGATATTTGCACGACTAAAACTATGCATATATGCGAATTTTAAAGAGATTTTTATTGATGTTGCCGGCTTTATTGATGGCCGTAGCATCAATGGCCCAGGTTACCGGCGGTGCGGTTACCGGTACTGTAAAAGACAGTAAAGGACAAGCACTTGCAGGGGCTTCCGTAGAAGTGCTCCATGAGCCTTCAGGTACCAAGTACAAAACAGTATCTGCTGTTTCAGGAAAATTCAACCTTCCTGCTTTGCGTGTAGGTGGTCCTTATAAGATCACTATCAGCTATGTAGGTCTGAAAACAGAAACCTTTACGGATGTATATATCCAGTTAGGTGAGCCTTCTGTAGTGGATGTTACGTTAGCTGAAACTTCTGCCCAGTTGGCTGAAGTAGTGGTTAGTGGTGCAAGCAGAAAAGGCGCCTTAATTTCTAAAGACAGAAAAGGTACAGGTACCAATATCAGCAAAAGATTGTTAACCAGTCTGCCTACTTTGAACAGAAGTATCACTGATGTTACCAAATTAACCCCACAGGCACAGGGTACTTCCTTTGCCGGACAGGATAACCGTGCCATTAACTTTACTTTGGACGGAACGATCTTTAATAACTCATTCGGTCTTGCGGCTTTGAATGGTGGACAGACCAACTCACAGCCGGTATCTCTGGATGCGGTTGAAGAGATCCAGGTTAACCTTTCTCCGTACAACCTGAAAGAAGCAGGTTTTACCGGTGCCAGCATCAATGCGGTTACCAAGAGTGGTACCAACACTTTACATGGTGGTGGTTTCTACAATAACCGTAATGAAGGATTGGTAGGTACCAAAGCCGGTTCAGGTGGTAAAGAATCGATCATTACCAATGCATTCGATGTAAAACAATTCGGTTTCAGTTTAGGTGGTGCATTGATCAAGAACAAAGTGTTCTTCTTCCTGAACTATGAGAACGAGAAAAGAACCGATCCAGGATCATTATTTGTAGCTGATAACGGAAGCAACACAGGTGGTGCAACTACAGCCCGTGTAAAATCTTCTGAACTGGATGCTTTATCTACTTTCTTACAAACAAAATTCAATTACAATCCGGGTGCATACGATAACTATCCATTCCTTACTACCAGCAATAAAGGTCTGGCAAGAATTGACTGGAACATTAGCGATAAACACAAACTGCAGATTCGTGGTAACTATATGAAATCTAAGCGTGATGTGGGTATCAGCAGCTCAGGTGCTTTCACTACCAGGGCTAACTCTCAGTCTATTGCATTCCAGAACACCACTTATGAGATCAATAATGATATCTTATCATTCATTGGTCAGTTGAACAGCCGTTTCAGCAGCAAAGTGGCGAATGAAGTTTCTTTTGGTTATACTGCCAACAGAGATTACCGCGCTTTCAAAGGAAGTGCTTTCCCTACTGTGGATATCCTTGATGGAACCGGCGACCGTAACTATATCACATTTGGTGTAGATCCATTTACGCCAAATAACCGTTTGAATACCGATACATGGCAGTTCTCTGATAACCTTACCGTTTACAGCGGTAAGCATACCATTACTGCAGGTGTAAGCTATGAGTCATTCAAATACTACAATGCCTTTACCCCTAACGTATTTGGTACTTACACTTTCAAAAGCTTAGCTGATTTCTATACTTCAGCTAACGCCTATATTGCGAATCCTAACATGACAGCTAACCCTGTTCAGTTAAGAAGGTACCAGTACTCTATCAGTAACTTACCTGATGGAAGTGTTTGGGCAGCTGTAACCAAAGCAAAAAGCATTGGTGCGTATATCCAGGATGATGTAGAGCTCGAGAAAAACTTCAACCTAACCTATGGTATCCGTTTTGATGTTCCTTATTTCACCAGTTCAGGATTTGCCAACACAGAAGTTGATAACCTCAGCTTCCTGGATGACAAAGGACAAACTGTGAAACTGAGTACTTCTAAACTGCCTTCTGCTTTATTGCAGATCTCTCCAAGAATTGGTTTCAACTATGATGTATCAGGAAACAAAACCACGCAGATCCGTGGTGGTGTTGGTCTGTTCACCGGCCGTCCTCCTTTTGTTTACATCAGTAACTCAGTGGGTAACAATGGTGTGATCAGCGGTTCAGGTTCATTTGATAACGCTCAAACACTCCAGTTCCCTTTCAAACCTAACACTCCGGCAACTGTACCGGCCAGCTTACAGCCAACTCCGTTAACTCCGGCAGCGAGCTATAACATTGCTCCTATCGCTGATAACTTCAGGTATCCAAAAATTGTTAGGGCTAACCTGGCAGTTGACCATAAATTATACAAAGACATCGTAGGTGGTGTAGAAGTTGTATTTACCCAGAGCATCAACAATATCTACTACTATAACGCCAACCTGGTTGCACCTGTAGGAACTTTTGCAGGACCAGATCAGCGTTTACGTTATGCTAACCCAAATGCTTTGTCTGGTGGTGTAGCTACATTGAACACTGCTACCACTGCTATCCGTATCAATCCTAAGATCTCTGATGCAACTGTGCTGAAAAGCGGACCTTACGGTCAATCAGTAGCGGCTACCATCAAAATTGAAAAACCATTGAAAGCAAAAGGTTTGGGTTGGTTAGTAGCGTATAACTACGGTCGTACAAGAGATTATATCACCGGTGGTTCTATCGCCTTCTCCAGCTGGTCTGGTAACCGTTCAATCAACGGTAACAACAGACCTGATATCGCTTACAGTGATAACGATATCCCTAACCGTGTAATCGCTAACGTGAACTACAGAACTGAATTAGGTAAGAATGCTGCTATCCAGTTCTCATTGTTCAGTCAGACACAAAACCAGAGCCGTTTAACTTACACTTACACTGGTGACCTGAATGGTGATGGTGTGAGCGGTAATGATCTGCTTTATGTTCCAAAAGACCAAAGCGAAATGAACTTTACAACGCTTTCCGGTTTCACTATTCAGCAACAGAAAGATGCATTTGATGCTTATATCAACCAGGATAAATACCTGAGCACACGCAGAGGTAAATATGCTGAAAGAAACGGTGGTTTACTTCCTTATGTAACACGTTTCGATGTATCTGTAATGGTTGAACTGTTTGGTAACATCAACAAGAACAGACACACTATCCAGTTAAGAGGTGATATCTTTAACTTCGGCAACATGCTGAACTCTGCTTCAGGTGTTGGTTATGCGATCAATAGCACCAACGTACTTGCTGCTAAAGGTGTGGATGGAACCGGAACTCCTGTTTATACCTTCAACACATTCAACAGCGGACTTACCTATAGTACTTATAGAAAAGGAACCAGCATTGTTGATACATGGCAGGCTCAATTGGGTATCAGATATATTTTCTAATCTGAACTCTCTCAATACAAAAAACCCGAATCAATATGATTCGGGTTTTTTATTTCTATTACAAAAGCAATCCTTTCAACTCCAGACTCCAGACTCCAGACTCCTAACTCCTAACTCCTATCTCCTAACTCCTAACTCCTAACTCCCCCCCATCCCCATTTCAAAAAAGCAGGCAATGCTTTTGCCCAGGTTGGTACATCATGTTTACCATCGGTCATTTCGAGGTATTCAATATGTTCGTGGGTATATCCCTTGGCTTTCAGTTCAACAATCAGGTCGAGTGCATCATCAATCGAATCAATAATCCCGTTTTGGTTTCTGTCTGCTGTTTCATCCAGCGTTCCGCATTGCACAAAAAAACGTAACCACGGATAAAAGCCACCTTTGCGTATCTGAAGGTGCATCAGCCTGTCCTGTTCATCATCATACCCATCTTCATAGCCTTTTCTTCTCCACCACAGCGATCCGCTGAAGATGCCGATCTTATTGAACTCGCTGGCCTGGTTCCAGGCAATATCCAGTGCACTCAATCCTCCCAGCGAAAAACCTGCAAACGATTTATCGCGAAAGGAAGGGGCATGATAGGTTTTACGGACAAAAGGCAATAACTCTTCCAGAATGAATTTTGTATATAATCCAGCGCTGGCACCCCGGCCCTTGTAGTCGGAAGAATATGCCGTTCCATACTCCATTTTACGATCGGGGCCACAATGAATACCGATACATACCAAGGGCTCGATCTCACCATTGGTGATCAATCCGTCTAGTATTTCATCAAATGGCATTTTCAGCAGGTCCTGACCGTCATTGATCAACAATACACTCATTTGCTCGGGTAGAGAAAGTGCAGTTGGCAGGTACACATCAAACACTACATCCCGCTGCAGGTATTCTGAAGGGAGGATGTGCTGTTCTACGATCAATGAATTGATCAGGGTCTGTGGGGTTTCATCTGCCATAGTTTCAAAAATAATATAATGACAACAATTCGAACCAAGGAAATCTCCACATGCATGTGGGTGTTCAGTAGACCGTAATGATCCCTTTAACAGAAGATTTATTTCAAGGCAGTTTTCTTATTTCAAATCAGTTTGCTTAAATTGACTACGGATAAACAGTAAACTGGCTGTTAATCTTTCAAACCATCAATTAATAGCATATGAAAAAGATTGGCATCCTGTTCGGACAGGAAAGAAGTTTCCCTACGGCATTTGTAGAAAGGGTAAACAGTAAAAATATACCTGGCATAACAGCAGAGCCGGTGCGTATCGACAAAGTAATGCAGGGTGAACCCAGCGGGTATTCGGTAATAATTGACCGGATCAGTCAGGATATCCCCTTCTACCGTGCTTATCTGAAAAATGCAGCTTTATGCGGAACAGCCGTTATCAATAACCCTTTCTGGTGGAGTGCGGATGAGAAGTTTTTTAATAACTGTCTGGCAACTAAAATTGATGTGCCGGTTCCCAAAACAGTGATCCTACCTTCACGAGATCTGCCACCGGATACTTCTGATCAATCATTCAGTAACCTGGCTTATCCATTGGATTGGGATAGTATCTTTCAATACATCGGATTCCCTGCCTATATGAAACCCTTTGCAGGTGGCGGCTGGAAAAATGTTTACAAGCTCACCAGCATGGATGATTTTTTTGAGAAGCATAGTGAAACGAACCAACTGGTGATGTTACTGCAGGAAGAGATCGTTTTTGATGAATATTACCGTTGTTATTGCATTGGCGGCAAGTATGTACGCATCATGCCCTATGAGCCACGAAACCCGCACCATTTGAGATATGTAGCCGATTTTAGTCCTTCGCCGGAAAGATTGAAACAGATGGAGGATATCGTGTTGCGCATCAATAAATATTTAGGCTACGACTTTAATACCGTTGAACTCGCTTTGCGTGATGGCGTTCCGTATGCGATCGATTTCTGCAACCCTGCACCAGATGCAGATATCAAAAGTGTGGGTCAGGAAAACTTCGACTGGGTAGTAGAAACCTCAGCCAACTATGCCATTGAAAAAGCACAGGCGCAGGTGGATGGTGCTGATAATCTTACATGGGGAGAGTATATTAAGAGGGGAAGTACAGGTAAGAAGTTATATTAAAAACATGTGTGGTTGTTGGAAGGGAGACCAACAACGGCGTGCAAAATTATATTAACAGGATGAGTTGATGTTGGTTGGGAGACCAGGATCAGCGGTATAAACGGAGTTGCTATGGGAAATGCGAACTACAAACATTTTACACTGGGTGTAGAAGAGGAATACATGGTGATTGACCCTCATACACGTGAGTTGAGAAGTCATGAACAAAGGATTGTGCAGGAAGGACAGAAAATTCTGAAAGACAAGGTAAAAGCAGAAATGCACCAGGCTGTTGTGGAAGTGGGTACAGATATCTGTGCCAATATTGAAGAAGCATATAATGATGTAGCTTCCTTACGTGGCAATATTGCCCAGATAGCCGACGATCTGGGACTTTGGATCGGAGCATCCGGTACACATCCTTTCAGCCACTGGGAAACCCAGCTCATCACCGACCATGTTCGCTATAATGAGATCGTGAATGAATTGCAGGAAGCTGCCAGGAGTAACCTGATCTTCGGTCTGCATGTGCATGTGGGTATGGAAGACCGCAGGATGGCCATTCATATTGCCAATACGGCCCGTTATTTTTTACCCCACGTATATGCATTGAGCACCAATTCTCCTTTTTGGGAAGGAAGGGAAACAGGTTATAAATCGTTCCGGACCAAGGTTTTTGATAAGTTCCCGAGAACCGGTATTCCCGACTATTTTGAAAATATTGAAGCCTATGAGAATTATGTGAACCTGCTGATAAAGACCAACTGTATTGATAATGCCAAGAAGATCTGGTGGGACCTACGGGTACACCCTTTCTTTAATACGGTAGAGTTCCGGATCTGCGATGTGCCGATGACCATCAATGAAACGATCACTATCGCGGCACTTTTTCAGGCTATTTGTGCCAAGATCTATAAACTGAGGAACCAGAACCTGAATTTTATGATCTACCAGCGCTCCTTGATCAATGAGAACAAATGGAGGGCCAGCCGGTATGGGATTGACGGCACCCTGATCGATTTTGGTAAAGAAACCGAGGTAAATACCCGCTCCCTAATTTACGAACTGCTTGATTTTGTGGATGATGTGGTGGATGAATTGGGCAGCCGGCATGTAATCAACTATGTGTCCAAGATCTTTGAACAGGGCACCGGGGCCGACAGGCAGCTGGCTGTTTTCAGGGAAACCGGTAGTCTGGTAAATGTGGTAGACTATATCCACGATCAATTTTTAAAGGTTTAAATACGTAACTGGTTAACTTTAAAGGTCCTGTAACTAACCGTTGCAGGATTTTTTTGTACTTTGAATTGTTAAAAAAGATAGAAAACCGGGCAACGAACTAACTTCGGGCGGTATCTAACTATTACCAAACTTTCTAAATAACCCCTAGGTGACAGACGAGTACGAACTAATACGAGGTTGTATCAACCAGGATGGCCGATGCCAGCGTATGCTTTTTGATAAGTATGCCGGCAAGATGATGAGCGTATGTCTTCGGTACGCAAATGATACGATGGAAGCTGAGGATATGATCCAGGATGCTTTTATCAAGGTCTTCCAGTACATCGGGCAATTCAAGTTTGAAGGGGCATTTGAGGGATGGATCAGGCGTATTGTAGTAAATACTGCCATCCGTCACCTGGAAAAGAAAAAACTGCATTTTAAGGATATTGATGACAATAGCCAGAACGCCCCAAAGATTGAGGCACAGGCTTACAATCATCTGGGAGAAGAGGACCTGATGAAGCTCATTAATCAATTACCAGACGGTTATCGTTTGGTATTTAACCTGAATGTGATAGAAGGTTACAGCCATGAGGAAATAGCAGAGATGCTGAACATACAAGCAGGCACCAGCCGCAGCCAGTTAGTAAAGGCGAGGAAGATGCTGCAACAACAAATATTACAATTGCAAAAAATTGCTGTATAGAATGACCGATACCCAATTTGATGATTTCTTCAATGACAAGCTCAGGGACCACCAGGCATCCGTGCCTCCCGGTCTGTGGGATAAAGTGAAGGAGACACAGTTGGATCAATTATTCAGCGATAAATTGAAAGATGCTGCTGCCCCTGTTCCGGAAGGGCTTTGGGATAAGATCACCGACAGCCGTTTTGATGAATTTGTGGGAGGTAAATTATTTGAGAACACTGCTCCGGTTTCTGCCGGATTATGGGATAGAATAACCGACGGTCAGTTTGACAACTTCATCGGCGGTAAATTATTTGAACATACCGCACCCGTACCTGCCGGATTATGGGATAAAGTGACTGATGGACAATTTGATGGTTTTATTGCCGGCAAATTATATGATCAAGCTGCTCCTGTTCCGGAAGGGCTTTGGGATAAAGTAAATCCTAAAAAAGATGATGAACGCAGACCTGCTTTCATCCTTTTCCGCTACCCTGCCGCTGCCCTACTGATCCTTGCCTTATTGTTAGGTGGTTCATTGGGTGGCTACCTGTTTATACAGAATGGTAAGGGTACTGATCATGAAATAACGGTTCATTCTGTTTCAACCAATGCAAACAACAATGATGGCAAGGGAAATACTGATGCTTCCACCTCTAATCCAGATCATGCAGATGCAGGGGTTGTAAATGGTAACAAAGATGGTCAGTCATCTACAGATCATTCTCTTGTAAACGGTCAACCCACCGGCTCCAATGAAAATAAAGAGTTGAAAGATGAAAAGCATCTCAACAGTGAATCTGCCAATCATAACGGCAATTCCGGTAACGATGCAGGTGGCTTACTGAATGCCACGGTTACTTCAACTGCGAAAAAAACAAAGGCATCACTTAATTCATCAAACAAACAATGGATTAAGAATGGCCTGGAGTTGAACCCACGTAATGAGAATGCTAACCCTTCATCAAAAAACAATAACGAACAAACAACTGATAGGACAGAGGTAACTGATAATTCTTTTGAATTCATCGAACCTTATCATAGCAATGTACTTACCGGCGTTCCTGTTCCTACAGCACCTGGAAGGGATTACAGTATGTTCGATCTTTCAGGCAAATCATTGTCATCAGCTAATCATACCTACCAGTTCCGTAATATCATCATCTGTCCTGCAGATAAGAAGAATCACAATACCGACTGGTTCCTTGAAGCTTATGCATCACCGGATGTGGTTTCTAAAAAAGTAACCGCTAATACTGCTTCGCAACAATATCTTCTTACGAAAGACAGCAGTGAAAGTATGCAAATCAGTTATACAGCCGGTCTGCGTTTGGTAAAACCGCTTAACGATAATATCCTGTTGAAACTGGGTGCGCAATATTCACAGATCAACCAGAAATATGTTTACCGTACAGAGAATGAAGTAAAGACCACAACGGTTGTAACGGTGCGTACCATTATCCGTGCTCCGGGTGATACAGTGATCGTGCATGATACCAGCACGGTTCAAACCATCGGCTTTAAGAACAATACTGTTTATAACCGTTTCCGCAGTTTTGATATTCCGGTAACCATAGGATATCAGTTTGGTGATGATGACCTGAAATTTGGCATCAATGCGGGTGTAGTATTCAATATTTCTTCCTGGTACCAGGGTGTGATTCTGGATAGCTCACTGGCAACGGTTCCATTGAATAAGACCGGAAACGGGGTATATAAGACCAATCTTGGTATGGGCCTATACGCCGGTGTGAGTGTGGCCAAGAAATTGGGCGAAGACCTGCATATCTTCTTTGAACCGTATTTCAGGTATAATCTGTCTAATATGACCAATACAGGAGCAGCATATAACCAGAAATTCAGTTTAGGCGGGTTATCGGTGGGTTTACGGTTGAATTTAAACAGAAAGTAGAAGCAACATTTAGTAACCGAATGGTATCTTATAAGCGATGCCACACAGAACAGATATGAAAAGAATTTTATTCATCACGGGTTGTTTAGGGATGCTGTTTATGACAGCATGCAAGAAGGAGGTGTCTGACAACTTCAACTTGTATGCAGGCAATCCCCTGAATGATACCGTATGGACAAGGGTATTGAACCCCGCTTATTCAGTTCACGATCTGTTTGATATCCTTACGCCTCCTTCTATCATTGATTCATTTGAAGTGAGTTCGGGTAAGTCTTTAAAATATGGTGATAGTCTGGAAATTTCTTTCTCAGCAGGTTCTTGTGTGGGTGATGGCAATTCTCAAGTGACTCCAGTCTATGCAAGGGTTGAGATCATGCCTTTAAAAAGAAAGGGTGACTTTATCCGTACTTTCCGTCCAACGGTTACCAATAACGGAAGTCTGTTAGAAACCGGAGGCGGTTTTTTTATCAAAGTAAGCAAGGATAACAAAGACCTCAGTCTTGCGAGTAATATCACTTTCAAGATCAAATTCAATGATGTAGATACTCCCAAAGCAAATATGCAGCTATTCTATGGCAAAGAAGGTTTGCCGGTTCCTATCAAAGGTATTGACACTGCTTTCTACTGGATACGTGATTTTGATACAACAGCCTTGAATACCTGGTCGAAGTTGAGCAACAACCCATTAATCCCTTCTTATTTGGGGTATGAGTTGAATTCGAAGAACCTGAGATGGGTAGTTTCAGAAAGATATATTGACAGTACATTACCGAAAACAAAAGTGACAGCGATCCTATCGCCAAACTTTACGAATAAGAATACAGCCGTGTTTGCGGTGTTTAATAACCAGAAAACGATCGTTAACCTGAAAGCAGATTATAACTCGCGTTCCTTCTTTGCCAATAATATTCCATTGAAGAGTTCTGCAAAACTGATCTCCTTATCCAAGATAGGCGGTGATTTTTATCTGGGTGTAAAAGACGTAAGCAGCATTGCCTTTGTAACAAGTTATACGATCGCACCAAATAAGATCAGTCTCAAAGACCTTATAACATATCTAAATAATTTATAGAAGAAGTTCAGACTTGAACACATACCGGGGGGTATGCAGAACGAGGGTTGCTGAAAGGCAACCCTTAGTTTTTAAAATCAAATAAGGTAGCAGTAAACAAAGCGCGTTCGCGCTTTTTAAAGATCACATCCCAGTTGCCTTTGTAACGAAGGATCTTGGGAACGGAGAGTCCGTTGAACTTTGTCATCTCCACTTCCATACTCACATCAAAATCGTAGACGCCCGCTTTATAACTTAAAGAATAATTGCGTGCCAGCACTTCCATGGTCTTCATATCAAACCAGGTAATCATCTGATCCACCACTACCCGGTTACTCTTGGTAAATTCTTCTTTGGGTGTGATGGAAAACAAATAACTGAGTACTCCGTGAAATTCTACCACATCCAGTTTGTAATCGTAGTATTTATGTGCACTTTCATCATACAGGTCGAGCTTTTCACCGATCAGCGGAATACCGGGTACTTTTTTCCCGGGGTTAAAGAATAACATCTTCAATTGTTCCTTATGTTTATCCATTCCTGATTTATCGCTGGTGTTGAGGTTACGTCCTTTCACAATATTATTTTCTCCGCAGATCTTTCCTTTGGTAAAGAAAAGTCCTGCATAGAGTTCGGGAGTCATGTAGTTAAACCCTTTCTTAGCATCATAAAAATCACCCGTAATGGTTTCTTCCAGTACATCCATGGTACGGCAGCCCTCACTGTGATTCTGGCGTGTTTTACTGAATAAGGATGCTTTTATACCTCCTTTCTTATCCAGCATTTTAATATCGTTGTACGAAGTAAATCCGAGGATGCGAAGATTACGAAAAGCCTTATAGAAAGTGGTGTCTTCTTTGATCTGCGAAAGCAGGGCTTTGTAATCGAAATTATTCCTGACCACCACTTCAGATAAAGTGAAACGATGTTCATCAATGATCACAGAGGTATCCTGCGCAAAGCTACGGGCAGATAAAAAACACAGGATCAGTAAACAGTAACGCATTATTTAGGGAATATCATTTTGTAATCCACTTTTACTTTGCCTTTACTGATATCATTCAGTTTGCCCTGCAAAAGTTTCTTACGCAAAGGTTTCAGGTAATCGATAAATAATTTACCATCAATATGGTCATATTCATGCAGGATCACCCGGGCAGAGATACCGTTAAACGTATCGGTATGTTCTTTAAAATCCTCATCCATATATTTCAGTGTAACGGATTCTGAACGTAACACATCTTCCCGGATTTTAGGGATGCTTAAACAACCTTCATTGTAAACCCACGCTTCCCCCTCCAATGAAACAATATGTGCATTGATGAATACTTTCTTGATACCTGGTGCATCCGGATAAACACCCTGCTCTTCGTCGTCGAGATTTTCAAATATCTGCAAACTGTCCATTACAAAGAGGCGGATATCTTTATTGATCTGTGGAGCGGCCAGTCCTACCCCATTGCTTGCATACATGGTCTCCCACATATCATCTATAAGCGTTTTCAGGCCTGGATAATCCGGTGTGATATCCTGGCTCATTTTTCTTAAAACCGCTGCCCCATAGGCTACTATTGGAAATACCATCGACTAGTAATGATTGAATGAGTGATTGAGTGAATGATAGAATGGGCAAAAATACCGGAAAAAGGGGAACCGGCAAACCGTTAGCTGATCGATTGAAGATACTCCTGTAGCATGATGGTGGCTGCGATCTGGTCTGTATTGCCTTTGATTTGCCTGTCTTTCTTCTTCATTCCCATCTCGATCATAGCACGGGATGCCATTTTGGAGGTATAACGCTCATCTACCGTTTTGATGGGAATATTGGGAAATTCTTTGGTTAATTTAACAATTGCCGCCTTAACCAGGGGTGTGGCATGAGTGGCAGTATCATCCAGGTTTAGTGGTTCTCCTATCAAGATCAATTCAACCGCTTCCTGTGCGAAATATTTTTTCAGATACGGAATGAGTTCTTTGGTTTCAACCGTGGTCAAAGCAGTGGCAATGATCTGCAAAGGATCGGTAACGGCGAGGCCGGTTCGTTTTCCACCATAATCGATGCAAAGTATTCTCGCCATAAGGATTAAAGTACGAAGTTAGAGGTACGAAGTTAGAGGTACGAAGTACGAAACTCCTTTAAAAAATTCGTACTTCGTACTGATAACTTCGTACTTTATTTTTTATCTAACAAATAAATCAGCAATAACAAATATACCAAATACCACACTGGCAATACCGTTGGCTGTCATGAAGGCGATATTTACTTTGCTAAGATCATTGGGTTTTACGATGGAATGCTGGTAGATAAGCATGCCAACGAAAACAACAATACCCACCCAATACAACAAATGAAACCCGCCATAGATCCCGGCGGCAATTACACAGCCCGCACTTAATACATGTAATAATTCAGAAACACGCAATGCTTTCGATTTGCCGAAAACGGAAGGAATGGAATAGAGTTGTTGCGATTGATCGAATTCGATATCCTGTAATGCATAAATGATATCGAAACCACTTACCCAGAAGATCACAGCGAAAGAGAACAGAACGGGCAATACGTCAAACCTGCCGGTCACGGCAAGATAAGCTCCTATTGGCGCCAGTGATAATCCTAATCCCAAAACCAAATGACACAACGGTGTGAAACGTTTTGTGAAACTGTAAAACAGAATTACAAATAAGGCAACCGGTGACAGATAAAAACAGATGCTGTTGATGAAGTAAGTTGCCGTCACAAATAACAAACAATTCAATATCACAAAGCGTAAAGCACTGTTGGGAGAGATAATACCGGCAGGTATTTCGCGTATAGCTGTTCGGGGATTTTTTGCATCAAAGCTTCTGTCGAGATAGCGGTTAAACGCCATGGCCGCACTTCGTGCAGTAACCATACACACAAGTACAAGTAAGAACTTTTCAATTAAGAAACGCTCAATAGACTGGGTTGCATAAGCCTCCGGTGCAAATGGATTCACTCCATGCCATTCTCCTGAAAAAAAGAATTGATTCATCCCCAGAAAAAACCCTATCAGCGCAAAGGGTAATGCGAAGATGGTGTGAGAAAATTTTACGAGACTCAGGTATTTCTTAACTGCCATATTTTGATTTTGAAATTTTGGAATTGGGTCCCGGCTAAGCTGGGATGAAATTTTCAAAATCCCAGCCCAGTCAATATTCATTGTTCAACATTCATTATTTGATATTCTTCCCCGCACCATCTCCCACAGCACAATTCCTGCTGCCACAGAAATATTCAACGAATGCTTCATGCCAAGTTGCGGAATTTCTATACAGCCATCACATAATTTTAAAACTTCACTATCCACGCCTTCCACTTCATTTCCAAAGATGAGTGCGATCTTCTGATTGGGCAGGGTGAATTTTTCAAGGGATATGCTTCCTTCTGCCTGTTCAATGGCAAATAGTTGATAGCCGCGTTGTTTCAGGGTAGTAACGGCCTCCATCGTAGTAGGAAAATACAGCCAGTCAACCGTTTCAGTTGCCCCCAAGGCTGTTTTATGGATATCCCGGTGCGGGGGTTGTGGCGTATAGCCACATAAACAGATCCCTTCGGCCAAAAAAGCATCCGCTGTTCTGAATACACTGCCTACATTGTGCATGCTGCGGATATTGTCCAGTACCACCATGACCGGGTTCTTTTCTGCCTGTCTGAATTCATCTACAGACATCCTTCCCAACTCATCCATGCTCAGTTTTCGCATGGTGCAAAGGTAAACCCAACCATTCAAATAATCGATAGGGTAAATTACCCTAAAATCAGTATTTTGTTTACTCCTTAACCAAACTAACTGACACATGAGAAAGAACACCCGTTTAGCGGTACTGTTGGCTATGGCCATCCCATTTGCAGGGCAATCACAGTCCGAGAATGTAGACCTCAGCATGATGCAAAAGATCCGCGAAGAAGGCCTTAAAAATTCAAAGGTCATGGATATTGCCTTTAACCTAACCGATAAAAGCGGTAACCGCCTTACGGCATCTCCCGGATTTATGCGTGCAGCCAACTATGCCAAGGAAACCCTTGCCGGATGGGGTTTAACCAATGCAGCCATAGTACCCTGGGGCGAATTTGGAAAAGGCTGGGAATTAGAGAAAAGTTATGTAGCCATAACTGCACCGTATTATAAATCTTTGTCTGCTTACCCCAAAGCATGGACAGCCGGCACCAATGGCCTCAAGAACGCTCAGGTAATTGTGATCAGTGCAAAAGATTCAGCGGCTCTGGAAGCCTACCGGGGCCAATTAAAAGGCAAAGTGATCATACTGGATCAACTAAATAGCTACAGGCCCAGTTTTAAGGCGGATGCAATCCGTTATGCCGACTCAACACTCGAGACCATGGCTGCTGCAAAAATGCCGGCACCACGTCCGCAAAATGCACCTGTTGATACTGCGGCGCAAAGAAGACAACGCGAATTATTTGCTGCAAGAAACGGGGGCGGTGCCGCAAGAATATTAGCTTTATTAAAGGAGATGGCCAAATCAGAAGGAGCGGTAGCCATTTTCAGCAGCGGTACTGTACGAAGTCATGACGGAACCATTTTTGCCCAAGGTGGCGGTGCATATAAAGGAACCGATCCTGAGAACTTTCTTGATATTGTTTTGGGCATTGAAGATTTTAATACCATACTCCGTTTAGCCAAAGCAGGTGTGCCTGTGAAAATGGATGTAGATGTAAAGACCAAATTCCAGACCAAGGACCTGAACGGGTATAATGTAATTGCAGAAATACCGGGTACAGATCCAAAATTGAAAGATGAAGTAGTGATGATTGGTGCCCACCTCGACTCATGGCAAACAGCTACCGGTGCTACAGATAATGCATCAGGTTCTTCTGTAATGCTGGAAGCGATCCGCATTTTGAAAACACTTGGGGTTAATAACAAAAGAACGATACGCATAGGCTTGTGGAGTGGTGAAGAACAGGGTTTATTGGGATCAAGGGCTTATGTAAAAAATACCTTTGCCGATCCTGCAACCATGGCATTACAACCGGCACATGAGAAGTTCTCTTCTTATTTCAATATTGATAACGGAACCGGTAAGATCCGCGGTATCTATCTGCAGGGCAATGAAGCCTGTCGCGAGATCTTTGCCCAATGGCTGGCTCCGTTCAAAGACCTGGGTGCTTCTACTGTTACAGTGAGCAATACAGGCGGCACCGATCACCAGAGTTTTGATGGTGTAGGGTTACCCGGTTTCCAGTTCATTCAGGATCCGATCGAATACGATTCAAGAAACCACCACAGCAATATGGACCAGTACGATCATTTGCTGGAAGATGATCTGAAACAAATTGCTACTATCGTTGCGGCATTTGTTTACGATGCTGCCCAGCGCGATGCCAAATTACCGCGTAAGGAATTGCCTAAGCCAAGGCCTGCGGGGGGATTTGGGTTCTAGTCAGGAGTTAGAAGTTAGGAGTCTGGAGTAGCTTTATCTGCCAGGCTCCTAACTTTTTATAAAACCAGCCTTTACTCCAGACTTCCAACTCCAGACTCCTAACTTTCTTTCCACATCTTCATTAATATGCTACTCTCACAACAAGGGCATGATTATATTTGTCGCCCATGTCTAAATCGAGTGCCGATACACCTTTAATGCAGCAGCACAGGGCCATTAAGCAGAAATACCCTGATGCGATTTTGTTGTTTCGGGTAGGTGATTTTTATGAGACTTTTGGAGAAGATGCAATTCAGGCATCCAAGGTATTGGGCATCACTTTAACCAAAAGAAATAATGGTGCAGCTTCTTCAAGTGAACTCGCCGGTTTTCCGCATCATGCACTGGATACCTATTTACACAAACTGGTAAAAGCCGGTTACCGAGTGGCTATTTGCGACCAGCTGGAAGATCCCAAAACTGTAAAAGGCATTGTAAAAAGAGGTGTTACCGAAATGGTCACACCGGGGGTAGCCACCAATGATAAATTACTGGAGCATAACAGCAATAACTTTTTAGCTGCTGTACATTTTACAGATACCGAAACGGGTATTGCCTTTCTGGATATTTCTACCGGCGAATTTTTTATCGCCGAAGGCAATGAAGAATATATTGATAAACTGTTGCAGAGTTTAAAACCTGCCGAAGTTATTTTCCAGAGAAGTTATCAGAAACATTTTAAAGAAGTGTTTGGGATCAAGTTCTACACCTACACCATGGAGAGCTGGATCTTTGATGAGGCATTTGCTACGGAAAGTTTATTAAAACATTTTCAGACACATTCACTCAAAGGATATGGGATCGAAGGAATGCACCATGGGATTACAGCCGCCGGTGCTATTTTATATTACCTGAAAGAAACGGAACATCCCAACCTGCAACATATCACTTCGATCCAGCGGATGGAGCGGGAAGATTTTTTGTGGATGGACAGGTTTACGATCCGCAACTTAGAATTACTGAATACAGGTATTGATAACGGACAGAGCTTACTTAAAGTAACGGATAATACCGTAAGCCCGATGGGTGCAAGGTTATTAAAGCGATGGATGCTATTCCCGCTGCGAAACATCACAAAGATCAATGAACGTTTGGATGCCGTGGCATTCTTTATCAAAGACACAGATCTGCGTAAACAGTTTGCCCAAGCTATCAAGCTTTGCGGCGATATGGAAAGACTGGTGAGCAAGATCCCGATGAAAAAGATCAACCCACGCGAAGTGGTGCAGTTGGCAAAGGGTCTACAGCAGATCGAAATCATTAAAAAAGCCTGTGAATCGGCAGCAAATCCTTACATACAAAGATTAGCCGACACACTGAACGTTTGCTATCTCATGGTTGAGAAAATTCTTACCGAGATCAGTGAGGCCCCACCCGTTGCTGCCAGCAAAGGCGGAACGATCAGGGAAGGGGTACATGCAGAGCTTGACCAATTAAGAAATATTGCTACCGGCGGAAAAGAATACCTGGTGGGTATACAACAAAGGGAAGCTGAAAAAACCGGGATCTCTTCACTGAAGATCAGTTTTAATAATGTTTTTGGGTATTACCTGGAAGTAACCCATTCGCATAAGCATAAAGTGCCGGCAGACTGGATCCGTAAGCAAACCCTTGTGAATGCGGAGCGATACATCACTCCTGAATTAAAAGAGTACGAAGAAAAAATAACCGGCGCAGAAGACAAGATCCTTGCCATTGAACTGGAGTTATACGATGCACTTTTATTGGCTTTGCAGGATTATATCGCGCCTATCCAGGTAAATGCCAATATTCTGGCCACATTGGATTGTCTGATCTGTTTTGCAGAAAATGCGATACAATTTGGTTACAAAAAACCGGAACTGCATGAAGGCTTTGAGCTGGAACTGAAAGAAAGCAGGCACCCGGTGATAGAAAGAAATTTACCGGTTGGTGAATCTTATATTTCCAATGATATTACACTTAATCCGGCAGATCAGCAGATCATTATTCTTACCGGTCCGAATATGAGTGGTAAGAGTGCCATACTCAGACAAACCGCACTCATTACATTGATGGCGCATATGGGAAGTTTTGTTCCGGCAACTGCCGCAAGGGTTCCCTTAACCGATAAGATCTTTACACGTGTGGGTGCGAGCGACAACCTGAGTGGCGGCGAATCTACTTTTATGGTAGAGATGAATGAAACGGCCAGCATCATCAATAATATTTCACAACGAAGTCTGATCTTACTGGATGAGATCGGAAGAGGCACTTCTACATACGATGGGATATCCATTGCCTGGAGTATGGTAGAATATTTACACAGTTCAAACGCAGCACCTAAAACATTATTCGCAACACACTATCATGAACTGAATGAACTGGAAACCAAATTACCCAGGGTTCAGAATTTTCATGTAACCAATAAAGAAGTAGGCAATAAGATCATTTTCCTTCGCAAACTGGCACCAGGCGGAAGTACCCATAGCTTTGGTATTCATGTAGCGCGAATGGCAGGTATGCCTCCTTCTTTGATAGACAGGGCCAATGAAATTTTGAAACAGCTGGAGCAAAGCGGCAGGAGTGCTCAAAGCGACCTGAACGCTGAAACCGGACATACTAACACCGTACAGGTAGCCTTGAGCGTTCCAACCGGAGAGAGCATCAAAAAACTTACCATGCCGCAAATGCAGTTGTCCATTTTTGATGCACACTCACAAACCTTTGAAGATATACGGAAAATGCTGACCGAAATGGATATCAACAGACTTACACCTGTAGAAGCCTTGATGAAGCTGAATGAGATCAAAAATTTATTGAAATAAACTCTTTGTGCAAGAGAGACCTAACCGCAAAGACGCAAGGGCACGAGGGAGCGCTAAGAAATGTAAAACATACTTGAATGAAACAATCCATCGCACAGTTTGCTATTGTAGTGAATGATTATGATGAAGCCATTGCCTTCTACACAAAAAAATTACACTTCGTTCTGATAGAAGACACAACGCTAAGCGAAACCAAACGTTGGGTGGTGATCAGGCCCGCAGGTTCTGAAGGATGCAGCATTCTCTTAGCAAAAGCTGCCAATGAGGAACAGAAAAGCCGTGTGGGAAACCAGACAGGTGGCCGTGTATTCCTGTTCTTACATACAGATGATTTCTGGAGAGACTACAAGTCCATGACATCAGATGGCATCAGCTTTGTAAGGCCCCCTGTTGAAGAGCCTTATGGTACTGTTGCAGTGTTCGAAGACCTGTATGGGAATCTTTGGGATATGATACAGCCGAAATAATTGGTACACACCAAACCTCTTTGTAAAAATATAGAGTTATAGGTCAAAACAAAGGGCACATAGTAGCATGTGCCCTTTGTTGTAATTACAATCTGCCGAATGTTTCAAATAAGAAAACACAGATGTATCAAAATCTTATAAATAACTCAGCCACCAATAATCGTGCGTGGCTTTGTAAATACTATACCTTTTACAAAGTGGATAAAGGCTTCCCACAACAAAGATCCAGATACCATATACAACAGGTAATGAAAACCCGAAATTATCGGGGCGGAATAACATCATACCGGTAATCGCTTCAGAAATTTTATGTCCGGTTGCAAAAAAGGCGATCACACAAAGTAAGTGTATCAGGAAAAAGTGAAGCAGGTAATAGAACATTGGCACCCGTCCATAAATCACAGCCACACTTCCCCACCCTGCTTTTACTTTTTCTAACCATGCCAACAAAATCAATGCCGGCCCTAACGTCATACAACAATATAAGAGTGAAGGCGGGTATTTGGTAACATTGAAAAAGGAAATGATCGTACGGGTTGTTTCAGCCCTACCTGTCCAGGGCACCAGATCACCATACACATTCAGCCATCTTACTACAAAAAATACAACCACGGTCATCACACCGATCTGCATTAAAAGTTTGCGGCGTTTTACTGCATCATATTCTGCAGTAAACAATGTACCCAGGCAATAACCCAGTATCATGATGCCCGGCCAGGGTATTAACGGATATAAAACGCCAAAGAACCGACCGGGAGCATATTGTGTAAAATATTGCTGGTGTAATAATCCCCACCACAAGGAAGTATTCTCCATTTTGGTTGCATTCAATGAATCCAGCATGTTATGTCCGCCTACCATTACTAACCCGATCACCAATAAAACAGAAACAGGCAGGAAAATAAAGCCAGCCATCAGGATCATGGAGATACCTGTAACCCAGATTACCTGAAGCCCTACAAAATGATACATAGGATCAAACCCAAAGAGCAGATTCACAACCACAATTTCCAATACAGCCAGCCAGATACCCCGCTTGATCAGAAAAACCGACATTTCCTTTTTTGTTTTCTTTCGGCTTGCCAGAAAAACAGAAGTGCCTGCCAAAAAAACAAATACCGGTGCACAATAATGGGTGATCCATCTGGTGAAAAATAAGAAGGGGGTTGTTGTGGCCGGATCGGTGGGATCTGCTGTTGAAGCTGTGATATGAAAGAAATCGCGAACATGGTCAAGTGCCATGATGATCATGATGATGCCGCGAAGCACATCAATAGAATCTATCCGCTTTTTGGAAGCGATAAGCGTTTGGCTCATACAGTTAGTTTGCAGTAAAATAGCAAAACTTTTGAGACAATAAAATGGAAATTATTCGCGCAAAGAAGCGAAGGCGCAGTAAAAAGGCGCAAGGAGTTCATTGTAAACCCTTTGCGCCTCTGTGTATTTATGTATGTATCATTTATTTTTTCAGGTAAGCTTTCACTTTTGCATGTAAGCCCTCACTTAAAGGAACCACCGGCAGGCGAACCGTGTTCTGTATCAACCCTTGTTCATACATGAATGCTTTCACACCTGCAGGATTATTCTCTGCAAACATAAGATCGTAAGCTTCCAGCAAAGGATCATTGATCTTTTTTGCTGCAGCAAAATCATTTTTCAAACATTGCCTTACCATCTCAGAAAATTCCTTCGGAAATGCATTCGCAGCAACGCTGATCACACCATCCATGCCACAGGCGATCTGTGGTAAGGCCAGCAGATCATCACCACTAACGAGTAAAAAATCTTCGGGTCTGTCGCGGAGGATCTGCATGCATTGGCCCATATCGCCACCGGCTTCTTTCATACCGGCAATATTGGGCACTTCATGTGCTAACTTAAGTGTGGTAGCAGCGGTCATATTTCTTCCCGTACGTCCGGGAACATTATAGAGGATGATCGGCTTCGGAGATTCTTTTGCCAATACTTTATAATGTTCAATAATGCCTTCCTGGGAAGGTTTATTATAATTAGGCGATGCACTTAATACTGCGATCGCTTTATCCAAAGGAAATTTGTGCAGGTCGTTCACCAACTCAGCCGTATTGTTTCCGCCAATACCCACGATCACCGGCACACGGCTGGCTACTTTTTCGAAAGTATAGTTCACAATGTCCAGCTTCTCCTGTTTATCCAGCGTAGGGGTTTCTCCTGTTGTACCTAGTGTGATCAGGTATTCAACTCCACCTTCGATCATGGCATCGATCACATTACCTAATGCAGAAAAATCTACCCTGTTATCAGGGGTAAACGGAGTGATCAGCGCGACTCCTGTTCCCTGAAGTGTTTTGCGTAAAGACATTGTTTGGTTTACTGGTTTATTTGTTTATTGGTTTATTCGTCCATTCTCTACTCACAATTCACTACTCATTACTGCCCACTCACTTCCGGTTCTTCTGTAAATTCTTCCCAGAAGCCCATCTTACCGTATTTCTCAATCCTTTCGTTGATCCTTTGTTCTACGCCTTTGGCTTCCATTTCTTTCAGGGCTTTCTGGATCTGTCCTTTCAGGATATTGGCTGCATCCTGGTAATCCCAGTGTGCACCACCTACGGGTTCTTCCACAATCTCGTCTACCAGGCCAAAGCCTTTCATATCTTTTGCTGTTAAACGGAGTTGCTCTGCAGCGGTTTCTTTTTTATCCCAGCTGCGCCAGAGAATAGAACTGCAGCTTTCAGGAGAGATCACCGTGTACCAGGTATTTTCCATCATCAGCACTTTATCACCAACGCCAATACCCAAAGCGCCACCACTGGCACCCTCTCCAATGATCACAATAATCACGGGAACTTTCAGGCGGATCATTTCATAGATATTACGGGCAATCGCTTCTCCCTGGCCTCTTTCTTCCGCTTCCAGACCAGGATAGGCGCCCGGGGTATCGATCATACAAACCACAGGCTTATTGAATTTTTCGGCCAGCCGCATCAATCTGAGGGCTTTTCTATACCCTTCCGGATTGGCCATACCAAAGTTCCTTAACTGGCGGGCCTTGGTATTGATGCCTTTCTGCTGGCCAATGATCATGACCGTTTCCCCATCCAGCTGGGCAAATCCGCCCACCATGGCTTTATCGTCCTTAAAATTTCTGTCGCCATGCAATTCCAGAAAATTGGTGCACATATTCTCAATATACTTGAGGGTATAGGGCCTGTCGGGATGGCGGCTGAGCTGTACCCTTTGCCATGGCGTAAGGTGCTCAGTGATCTCTCTCCGCTTATCAATTATAGAGGCTTCAAGCTGCTGTAAGGTAGACGTGTAGTCGATCTTAGGGTTTTTCTCAGCCAGCTTTTTGGTGTCTTCTATCTGTTCATATACTTCCTTAATAGGCTTCTCAAAATCAAGGAATTGTCTATTTGGGTACTGGGGCATAATTCAGATTAAGTCTGTAAAAATAAGGCTAACAGTTTTTTTTTGAAAAGATTTGTTTGAAAGTTGTTAACCCCTATCTTTGCCGTCCGAAAAACGGGTTATTTACCTGGTTTTGGATGCAAATCAGACGAGGTCTCGGGTTCGAGTCCCGTCCGGTCCGCAAAAGTTCTTAAATTGATAAACCACCCTCTTTACCGGGTTTTATATTTTTTTGGATCGGTAGTTCAGTTGGTTAGAATGCCGCCCTGTCACGGCGGAGGTCGCGGGTTCGAGTCCCGTCCGGTCCGCTTAGTTTAGCTTGAAACCCGCGCTGGTCGCGGGTTTTGTTTTTTTACTCTATTTTTTACTCTATCTCAAACATTTTAACACGCTGTCTTTACGTCATTTCACATGTCCTTTGTAAATTTATGAAAGAAAATGTGAGATATGAATTTAAGTGTGTTACACCTGGTACAATCGCCGGAAAGAAATTACAAATGGAAAGACAGGCTTAATAGCCTAACCGGGCATCTGAACTGTCGTTTTTTAGAATGGTCTGGCTGGTATAACCAGGATATTTTCCAGCGCCTCTTGGGTCATTATCGTTTATATCAGGTCTTTAAAGCTGAAAACAATCAATCCGACAAGCAGGTTAGTTTACCATTAGCGTATTTAGTCAGTTATCAGGCCTCGCATAGCTTCAAATACTGGATTTCCTCAGTCATGTCAATTGTATATTATACTTTTTCATTTGGGGAAAGATATTCTCCATTTCACATTGAAGGGATTAACCGGATTTTGGTAAATGATCAACCAGTGATATTACTGGCATTCTTACAGAACGCTGACAAGGATTTTTCCCAAGCTTTAGGAATAGCAGTAGAACAAATTGCCTCGCCTGATTTTGTTGACAAAGCCAAAAAGCAGCTAACACTTATCCAACAGAATAATACTTACAGGTATCATCACAACGAAAACAGCTCACATTATTTTAATGAATACAATACAGTTCAAACTTCTGGAAATGGAATTAGAGGGAAGGAAAAAGGTATTTTTTCAAAAAAACAATTGCTTATTCTTTTTGATCTGCTTTCAGAAAATAATGCTATTGACAAAATCGACTACTCCAAACCCAACAAATTTGAAAGTATAGCTATCATGTTACAAGCAGTTACTGGTAAAAGCAAAAATTCTATAATTGAGGAACTCAAAGACACCCGGAGAGATGGGTTATACGCATTTCAAAACATTGGTGAGTTAAACCAATTAATTATAACCCTGACCAATTTATCTGATACTTTCAGAATAGCGGGTTTTCGGTCTATCGCTAATAAGGCGGATAAAAAGTTGCGAGAATTAGAAATAATGAAAATATTTTAACAGTTTTCACTGAGTAATTAAAGAAGTTTGAAACTGTTATAAAAAGCTGATATTCCCTTCCCAGTTTATGAAAATTATCGTTTGGTCTAAGTGCTGCAAATGTTTATTGTACGGTGTCTTTGAAACTGTACTTACCGAAAGCCCAATGAGACATACCATCACTATCTATGGCACACAAATCTACACCACTAAAACCTGTAGAAGGAATGTGTTGTCTATTTACCGGACCGGTAATTTTATAACGAACCATGATCTCTGGAGCATTACTCACAAACCTAATGGAAAGACCGGCCGTTTGTTGAGACAAGTCCAATACGGGTTTTCTAACCAATGCTTCAGCACGGGGAGGAAGTCACCGGATGGAATTACCCATTTCGTTTTACCAAGCCTGTCCATCCACCATAGAAACAGAAGTGTCTGCCAGTTTCCACCAAACGATATTACTGTGGGTAGAAGCCAGAATGGTAACATAAATAAAGAAACAGGTAATTAACAGGTGTTTCATATTATCCAAACTTTAACCAATCAATACTAAATAGGTTCCTATTGTTCCCCATTTAAACAGTTAGCACAGTATTGACTGGTAACCGGGAAATAACTACCAACCTTTTCACAAGAATACATTTCATCAGAGATTCAGCCTAAGAAAAAAGTCCTCAAAACAATGTTTTATTTTTATCAATTTTTTTTTGCTGCAACTCTGTTATGCCGTGTTTCTTTCTAAGTTCAGTAAATAATTTGCGCATCGCCTTTAGCTTTTGAGTAAACAAAGGATTATGTGAAAGATTGTCCAATTCATGAGGATCATGAGGTATATCAAAGAGTTCTTCGTAATCATGTTCTATATACTTCATATACTTAAAATCCTTAGTTACTACACCTTCCACTTTAGGAATATTAGGACTACCCTGAAAATAGTGTTGATAGAAAAAATTATCTCTCGCAGGCATTTTCGCTTGTACTACATCCATTAAATTCACCCCTTCCATACCCTTGGGAACCGGCGCACCTGTCAATGAAAGAATAGTTGGTGCAATATCAATATTTAATACAATCTGTTGAGCCTTGTAGTTTTTGATTTTGTCAGAAGATCTGGGATCATAAATAATCAGCGGCACACGTATGGATTCTTCATAACCGTACCACTTTCCTTCCAAATTCTTCTCTCCCAACATCATACCATTATCACCCATGAAAATAACCACTGTATTATCATCAATACCCAACTCCTTAAGCTTTGCCATCATTCGCCCAACCGCATTATCAACACCGGTGATTAAACGGTAATAATTCTTCACATTTTCCTGATATAATTCCGGCGTTCCTAAAAGACCTTTCCAACGCGACCTGGCAAAATTAGATTCTGTTCTAAAAAAATCAGGAAATGCATTCCAGTAAGCTTCTTTTGCTGTAATGGGATTGGGAATAATCACATTTTTATACAATGATTCATATCCGGGTTGAACAAAATATTTGGGAGGATTTCCATCCTGTTCATGCGGAGCCTTAAAACTCACAGAAAGACAGAAGGGGCCACTTTTTGCATATTCTCCCAAAAAAGTTTGAATGGCATTATCGAGCGTATCCGTGTCATGCAATTTTCTTCCATTGGAGAATGTTTGAATGTAATCTGGCTGCGTTTTCCCGCCCTCCTCTGTATTGAACCAAAAGTTATATATCTCTTTGGGTGGTTTTAAACCAACTCCATATTTTCCTATAAACCCTAGATTGTATCCTGTTTCTTTCAATAGTTGAGGATAAGTTTCTTTTAAAATTTCTGGCTTCATGTCTGTAGAAAAATTATGAATATTGTGTTTTGATTCATACTTACCGGATAATATACTCGCCCTGCTTACACAACAAATGGAAGTTGTGACATAAGCATTTTGAAAAAGAATTCCATTGTTGGCAAGTCGGTCTAAATTTGGCGTTTTCAGAATGGTATTTCCCATTACCCCAAGCGCATCCCAACGTTGATCATCGGTAAGAATAAATATGATGTTCGGCTTTTTGTTTTGTGCAATAATATTAATTGAAATAACTAAAAACGAAATCATCAATAAACAAAATAGTTTTCTATTATGTCTCATATCAATTATTTTAATTTTAAAACTTCACTACCCGCCATTAAAAATGCACCTGTTCCAAAATTTTGCCAACTATCTGCCGTTGCTGGCATAGGATCTGCTCCAATATTTTGCACCCATCCCACTTTACCATTTTCCTGCTGGCATTTTAATATAGCATTCCAAGCTTTAATAACTACAGGCTTATAAACTGATTTTTTTAATAACCCATTATTGATACCCCAGGCCAAAGCAAAGGTAAAAAAACCGCTACCACTAACTTCTCCATGAGTAAAAGACTCCGGTGATAATAAGCTGGTTCTCCATAATCCATCCTCATGCTGCAGGTCTTTTATTCTATGGGCCATTTCTGTAAATAAATTTTCATAAAAAGAGCGGTTCGGATATTCTATTGGCATATCCGCTAATGTTAAAGCTAATCCAGCCAACACCCAACCATTACCCCTGCTCCAAAATATCTTTTTTCCGTTTTTTTCCTTACTATCCGTCTCTTTCCCTGTCCATAAGTATCTGGTATCTCTGGCAAATAATCGCTCTTCCTTATTATATAGCAACGCATAGGTTTGCGTATAATATTTATCCATCTCTTTAAGATAAGAAATATCATTATTCAGTTTAGCATATTTTGCCAAAACCGGTGGTGCCATAAATAAGGCATCACACCACCACCACAAAATTTTCATTTCATTAGTGGCAGTTCCGTCTTTCCAGAAATAGGGTTTGTGTAGATGATCATTGATGAAATCAGCGGTTGGTTGCAAGTTGGCATTCGTTTCTCCTAAAGATTTAAGATACAAATAGCTATAGCTGATAATAATATCATCCGCATGATAAAACCGTTCCCATGGTTTCCACTCATTACGCACCGCCATTGATTGTAAAGCATCTAAAAAGGCTTTGTCATGGGTTGATTCATGTGATTTTACAACGCCCACATAATAAGCACCGTTTGTCCAGTCGGTTGGTGCCTTGGCAAATATTGGATTTGCTTCCTGCCATTTTAATGCTTTTAACATTGCCTGTTGGGTAACTGTTTTTTCTATGCCAGTACTTTTTTTAATCGTTTTACAGGAAAGCAAAAAAATAAAAAATAAAATAAAAGTAATAACGCTAGACAATAATTTCATTTGATTAGTTATTAATGATACTTTTTTATACTTTAAATTTAGTTGGATTGTTGATGGTTAGTTTTGATGTTGATATAATTCATAAAAATTATTCCCTCGCATATATAGTATCCAAATTCAAACGGTGCTTAGCACAAAACCTTATTAAATTGCTATTTTTCAAGGGGGCTAACTTTGATTTTTAATTCTGCCAGGTGAGCCAACAGTTCTTCTCGTAACTGGCGAATGGTTCCGGCATATTTCGAATCGTTGATCATATTGCAGGTTTCACCGGGATCAACTTGCAGATCTGAGAAAACTTCCCGAAGTTTAATTCCATTCTTATCATCCAGTTCATATTTATACCTGCCCGTATGGATTAAATATCCCAGCTCACTTTCTATAAAAATGTGTTTCCGCCAATTTTGTATGGGTTTAGTATCTAACAAAGGAGTCAATGATTTTCCGGGAAGTGCTTCCGAAAGCTTAATACCGGATATATCGCAGAGTGTAGGTAATAAATCGAGGCCATTACTCACCAGATGGAGGCTATCCACCCTCCCCTTTTTTTTCATCCACGGATAGGAAATGATAAAAGGTATCCGCGCCGATTCTTCATAAAAAACGGTTTTGTGTTCCAATTTATGGGCACCATCCATATCGCCATGATCAGAAGTGAAAACTATAATCGTATTGTTCTTTACCCCTGATTTATCCAATGCCCTCATTACCACTCCAATTAATGAATCCGCTTTTTCAGTAAGTCGTGCATAGGCCCAGCGATGAAGACGCCAATCCTCATCCGTCCATTTGTCCCGGACAACTTCTCTGAAACTCCTCAACCGAATCAGGCTGTCTACTGTATAAGATTCTCCGAACATGGGTTGATAATTGGTGGGTAAGGGGGGACAGTATTTATCAAAAAAATCTTGCTTCGTAATCCCCTCGGGAATTTTCAACGCTTCTAATAAAACTTTAGGTGTTTGCCTGGCCAACGGGCTGTCGGGCCAGCCAAACCGGATAGCATCGTAACAAATATCATGAGGGTTGATAAAGGAAACAAAAAGCAAAAATGGTTTATCAGCGGCATTTCTATTTAAAAGGAAATCAGCTGCTGTTTTTGCTAACTCATTTCTTTCATCTTTTGAAATAAGGGTGTATCCCCATGGTACCGGATTTTGAATTTGCGTAGGTAAATGCACCTTCCCTCCGTAATAGGTTTCATAACCGGCATTGCGAAAAATATTCCCTAAAGAACGCGAATGCAGGCTTTCCAATATCGGCAGGCTGTTCGTAGCAATAGGTCTGTCATTTTCTCTCATGCCAATGACAGACGAGAATAAACCGGTTTGCAAGGAAAACCTTGAAGGAACACATACGGGATTGGTAGCATATGCTTTTTCAAAACGAACACCCTCTGACGCAAGCCTGTCAAGAGCTGGCGTATGCAGCCATTTATTTCCGGCAGCAGAAAGCATAGTTGCACTCTGCTGATCGGTGACAATGACTAAAATATTAGGGTGACCGGTTTGTAAAGTTTGCCCAACAGGATCTTTTGAGGTACTTTGACTATGACCTGTACACACAATAAATAGTAAAGCTGAGGTGAGTACAAAGAATCTTTTCATTTTGATTTGAGATATCATTTACTTATTTTTCTCAATTCGTTGGAATTATTGACTTCATGCCAAACTGTTTCATAACAAAACGTAAATAACAATCCTGTTGCTCCTGAAATGTCCAATGTCCGGTACTGGGTGCTAAAAAAAGTTCTTTGGGAGCTGTTGTTACATTGTACACTGCAAAAGAAGTAGTTGGGCCACAGGTCTTATCATTAAAACCATAGGAAAAAATTACAGGATTTTTGAGTTGACGTGCAAAGTTGATTCCGTCGTAATACCTTGCGGTAATTACAGCCGAATCGGTAAGGGTTAGTTTACTGTTTTTAAATTGGTGCGGCCAACCACCAGCACGTCCATGAAGATACCCTTCCATATCTGTAAGAGCTGGATGAGTTACAACAGTGCAGTTCACTCTTTGATCAAGTGCCGATACAACCAATGAAAGGTTACCTCCCTGACTTCCCCCCCAGGTTGCAAGATTTTTCCCATCAAATTTTTCGAGACCAAAAATAAAATCAACCCCACGCACACAACCGTTATAAACACGTTTGTAATAATATTTTTCACGGCTGTTATTTGCAAACAAAAAATAACCATCTAATGCACCAACCCTAAGAAGGCGATACACTTCATCATCCATATCGATCGGAATGCCATGTATCCCTATCTGCAAAGTAATAAACCCCTTCTCTGCAATATCGATAAGGGGTTTGTAGCTACGTACCCCCGCTCCAGGAAGATAGTAGATAGCCGGATACTTACCCGGTGCCTTCGGTATTGCAAGTACTCCGAAGAATCGTGCAGCCCCATAGGAGCCTGGTTTGCCGTTATAGTTGTAGCTAATGTTATACACATCCACCTTATCAGTGCTTTTAGCTGGCATATAATCCATTTTGGGAGCCAGTGGCTCGGTACTCCAACTTTTTTTCTGTACTTCCCAGAATGACACGAAATCAGTTGGTAGCAGTGCAGCGGCCTTGATGGAATAAGGATCAAATCCAACTGTAATAAAATTGGAATATTTTTTTCCTTCAATTGTAATGGAAGCTTCGAATGTTTTAAAACCTGCTTCAGTTGAAGATTTGAGTTTAACAGAAGTAGATCCGTCCATTAATGATAATGAACCTTTGATTTCGGCGGGCATCGACTCCATGCCATATTGGTATTCGATATTACCTGTCTGTATAATTTGTCCAGCTTTGGTTACATAGATATTTAATCCAACCTCTTCTCCAATCTTATAAATCCAGTCGGCATGATCTGGCTTCATCACAATTTCAACATAAGATTTCTGATTTGTTACTTGACCCCATAAAGTAAATGGAATCAAAACAAATAACAATTTGATGAAATTTAATTTTCTCATAAAAATGTTTTGATGTAGTATTTAAATTAACGCTCGTAAAAACGTATACAATTTGATCGATACTTTTTAATAATTTGATATTGTTAATTCAAAACTATGTTCTTTTGGTATTGCCAATCTGTATGCATCCTCTCTATATTTCTCAAAATCAAATTCAAGTTGTTTTTGGTTTGGTTTCACCAAAATAAATTTATCAAATTGTGCTTTGTAATAAGGGCTTGACGAAAGCTTTGTCTTTAATAAATCATCCAGATACGCTTTTTTCAAGTAGGCATTTTCTATATCGCCATTATATTGTGTAAGGAAGTTATACTCTACAAATGCAATGGTTCTCAGATCAGACGCAGCCCTTCGCATCTTATCTAAAATAGCACTCACCTGAATGGCTTGCTTGTATTGTGGTGAATTAGGATACAGAGAAAGATTAATACCATTTGCTAATTCCTCTTTCGAAAAAAATCCAATGAGTGTTGTATCAATAATCAATTGATTTGATTTACCTGCATTTTTAATAATTAGTTTTTCCACTGATAATTCATTTATAAAAGAAACTAACGCTAATGCCTGAGCTTGCTCTTTTTTAACAGGAAAGGGTAGTGCATTTTCTTTTACCTTAAAACGAATCAGATCTTTTCCATTTACATAATTTGAAACCAAGCAATTTTTACTTTTTTTATTGCTTGCTTTTGCATTGTTTTCAATAACTATTTCAGAAATATATTGCGGTGCTTTTGTTGTTTTCAAGAATTGATAGGCCATAATTAAATGCCCCGGAGATCCTGGATGAACCCTATCTGCACCAATAATGGTTGCAGTTGAATCTTTTTGTTGCAATTCAAGATCGATATTGTTGAGTATTGTCCAATAATCTACAATCGGCAAGTGGTATCTGTCGGATAAGGTTTGGTTATAATCAGCACAAACCTTTAATGCATCGTTTACGCCAAAATTATTTTCTTTGGGTATTTTAGCAGTTTGCTCATAGATAGTGGGCTTTTGCAAAATAACTTTAATCCCTTTTGATAAAAAGATAGTAACGATGCTATCTAATCTAACTTTATAAATATTGATAGCTTCTTCCCTTTTTACAAGCGTATCTGCATTACTTGTAGGATTAACTGTATACAATCCCCGGTTAACATCGTTCATGCCAATCATAATTACGGCATGAGTTGGGTGATGGTTAAGGATATCTTTATCCATTCTATTCAAAACACCACGACACACATCTCCAGAAATGCCACAATTAAAAAAAGTGACCGGCTGCTCAGGAAAACGCGTTGCGTAATACAATAAAATATTATGGTAAAACTCCCCATTATTGGTGATACTATTTCCAACAAAACACACCTTATCTCCCTTTTGAAACAAGTTAGTTTGTGAAAAAATAACTACATGAATCACCAAACAAAAAATGAGTAATCTTAATTTCATAATTCCTTTTGAATGTATGTCTTAATAGGATTGCTAATTTTTAAAATAATAATCATACCAATCCACTTCCTGCTTTCTGAGTTTATTGTATGGTATTCCTGGCGGTACTAATTCCTTTGTCCATTCCTGCAACTTATTTTTTAATTTAACAGCAATAGAAGGCTCTTTTGAAATAAGGTTACTTTTTTCTTCCGGATCTTTTGAAAGATCAAAAAGATAAGATCCTTGATTGCCTGCATTGATGAGTTTCCATTGATTATCCCGAATTGCAGCCTGGTTCCAAAAACGCCAGAAAAGAAATTCATGAGGGGCATGTTTATTCTGTCCGGATAAATAAGGTATCAAATTGACCCCATCTAAATTTTTATCATCGGGTAATCCTGCTAAATGAATGGCCGTTTTCGCTATATCCAATGTTGAAACAGGTTTGTCATAAACAACCCCCTTAGGTAATTTACTCCATCGGATAATAAAAGGCACCCGTATTCCTCCTTCAGACAGCATACCTTTTTCTCCCTGCATTGGGTCATTCAATGATCCATCCCATATTCCTCTTTGATCAGTTATAGGTAAATCTTCCTTATTAATCCCCAGTGGGGCACCATTATCACTGGCAAAAACGATCATTGTATTATCATCAATTCCATATTCACGCAGCATGGCTGTAATACGGCCCACCCCATCGTCTATCGCAGATATCATAGCAAGCGCATACCTGCGTCTCTCCGGCATCGGTCCAGGAAAACGATCCAGGTATTTTTGGGATGCCTGTAATGGCACATGTGGTCCATAATAAGCCAGGTATAGAAAAAAAGATTGTTGCCTGTTTCGTTTTATAAACTGAAGTGCTGCATCGGTCTGTATATCTAAGCGGTATCCCGGTTGTTTCATATTAACGCCTGCCGGGTTTAATAAGTTACCATTAAGATCAAAATTGGCTTTGTAGTCATTAATATACCCTGTAAAATATTGCTGAAATCCCCTGGCACCGGGCATGTAAGGAACTAACAGAGAATCAGGTATATTTTCATAGCGGCCTGCATTATTAAAAACTGCATTGGGAATGCTTTCAGTAATCCATTTTTTGGTAATAGCATTGGGTTCAAGATGCCATTTGCCAACCTGGCCGGTAATGTATCCTGCTTTGGATAAACGATTGGCTATTGTTATTTCAGATTTGGGTAATGGGCCATCAGGAATTTCATCAAATCCAAAAAGTTGCTGGTAACGACCCGTTAAAAGCCCTGCACGGGAAGGACTACACTGTGGGGCAGTTACATAACCTGCAGTACACCTGATTCCGTTTTTTGCAAGCAGGTCTAAATTTGGCGTTTGTACATCCTTTACTGAACCCTGGCCATTTAGATCTGCATAGCCCATATCATCTGTGTAAATTACAATAATATTAGGCTTGGTTTGGCAAAAGGAAGTTAGTAAGCTTGTAAATATGAATAGTAAGGATAATGTAATGACTCGCATATTATTTTTTAAACATTGAAAATATTTAATACAATGCTTAATAGATTCATATTACTAAAGATATCTATTCTTTATTACGCAGTAAGTAGTAAAGAAATTTATCAATACAGAGTTAAAAAAGGTAAGCACTAAATAGAAGATCTTACTATTAATTTAAAAGGGACAGATTCCCTTTTTTTTATCCCATGTAAAATAATGTTAGCTGCCTGTATGCCCATTTCCTCGAAATCGGCAGAAATAGTTGTGATACCATTCAGAATAAATTTCTTTAAGGGTGTTTCATTGTAAGACACAACTCCAATCTCTTTTCCCAGTTTTAATTTTTCTACTTTTATTTTCTCGATTAAAGTTACCAGATCACTATCTAACAGATTAATATATACCTCACCCTTACATAGTTTTTCGGTTTTAATATCACTGACAACTGCACAATTGAATGCATATTGTTGACAAAATGAAATAAAGCCTTCAACAATTTCATAGGGATAATAACTATTCTCCGGAAAAATAATCTTGATAGTGTGATACTTTTTCAATATTTCAAGCCCATCTGTCAATGCCTGGTGAATATTATTCTTAAAATCTTCATATATAGCACTGTAATTGCCTTTTACAGAAGGAATCATTTTATCAATTAAGATTAGTTTAGTCTTGTCTAATTGATCGATAATTTTAGCTGCCTGATCCTCTCCTTCAATAAAATGGGGAATAATCACATAATAGTCATAATCGGAACCTACTTTGTTCAATAGATTTTTAAACATGCTAAAATCATTATTGTAAACATAAAAATCCACGGAAACACCCGATCCTAAAGCCTTTATAAAACTATCATATATTATTTTTTTGTGTGGGCTCAATTTATTGAACATCAAAAAAACTTTCGTTACATTTTGCGTTTCAATTCGTTGAATAAAATATCCTTTCCCGGGAACCGCCCCTACAATACCAAGAGACTTTAGTGTTTTATATCCTTTCTCCGCTGTTGTTCCGCATATATCAAAATGCTCGCACAATTCATTAATTGAAGGAAGTACATCTCCCACTTGCAATTTCCCATTTTCAATAGAGTCTATAATGCAATTGGCCAATTGCTGATATTTAGGGGTTACAGAGAGTTCATCAAAGCAAATATTTCGTAATAAATAAGATGACTCCATTTTAGTATTTATTGGACGAAAAATAAAAGAATAGCGAAAATTTAAAAAATAATTTTAATTCTCTCACTTATTATAATCACATTACTAAACCTATTCTTTATAGAAACCGAAACTATCCTGTACTCACCTGAAAATGTTATCATTCAAGTTTTTTGATGAACATTATCTATCGTATACGTTAACGATAACCTTTACGATAGATAGTTTATTTTAATTCATATACCCATTAGTCTTTAAAAATACCTTGATGTGATAGTCCGCTTTCTTAAAGTTGCCTGCCCGTCATTGCAATGAAGGCGCAGGTTTATAAACAGATATTTGGAGTAATGGCACTTCTTATATGGCTCATCATTTGTTTTAAAAAAACTTATCCTACCAGTTCCTTTGGGTAGGATAAGTTTTTCTACAAAAAATCACACTTGACTATGGCGTTATCGTCAAATCAAATGTTTTAACCAATACTTTAGAATCGTACACATTTGAATTTTTTGATACAAAAGTCACTGTGTATTTGCCGGCAGTAGTATATCTATACAAATAAGTAGTTGGATCTGTATCAGCTATTGATTTAATTGAAGTACCTAGATCCATCGTTATGCGGTAAGGGAAAAATGGCTTTGTTACCACCCAATCTTCCGAAGCAGTGCTTGTTGCAGAAGTACCGGAAGTAACTAACGATGTGGCAGAAGCTGTCCATTTCACTGCTGTATTTAAGAAATCCACTGCAGTAAAACCAGATGCCAAATTATATATTGGCGCTGTATAACCATCTGTCATAATCGTATTGACAGCGAAGTTTTGAATAGACCAGTTGGTAATTCTACTTGCCGGAACCCGGTAACGAAAACCAATGGTAACAGGAATCGAATCTGCCGAAACTAAATTACTAATATCCAAGTTACCGGAGGCTGTGTTAGCTGTACCACTGGATAGCGTAAAACTGCTTGTGATATCCTTCCAGTTTGCAGCTGAAATGCCGGCAACAGTATTATTAACGCCATTGAAATCTGTTGATAAAAAAACCTTCAACAAGGTATCTGGTAATACGGTACCGGTAACGGTTGATAAAAAACTAATCGTTGGCTTTCCACCGGTTAAATAACCTCGTGAAGCATATTTGTATTCTTTACCAAACTCGCCTGAATAAAAAACGATGTAGTTCGATCTTCCGGTTACATTAAATTTTATGGTATCACCAACTTTATAGGTTGTACTATTGGTAGTTACATCGAAAACAGGATCAGCAGTAACAACTTTGTTACAGGATGTTCCAACGATGCAACAGATGAATATGATTAATAGATATTTCATTTGTAATATTTTAAAAGCCAGGATTCTGGGTTAGTAATGGGTTTAAACCTAGTTCGTACTGTGGAATCGGATAATAATAGTTTCTTTCTGAAGTATTATCTCCTGCCAATCTTCCCGTGGTATTGGTAGGTGCATTGGTAGCAAAATCTAATGACAGCGCTTTCATGGTAGGAATATAAATACCCCATCGTATTAAATCTAAACGCCTTTGTGTTTCATAACACAACTCCCGTAACCGTTCATCTTGAATGGTAGATCTAAATGCAGCTTTTGATGTAATCACAAAATTGCCAGTTCCCGAATAGCTAAAATTGGTAGCTTTTGCTCTTGTTCTAACCAAGTTTAAACAAGTTAATGCCAGTGGTGTAGGCCCGTTTACTTCATTTTCCGCTTCCGCTAACATAAGCAATACGTCCGAATAACGAATTGTAGGAAAATTGCATGGGGTAAGGTTTTTTTGTTTAGGGACTGTTAATTCATATTCTCTTCTGAATTTTCCAATTTGTCTGTTATATTGGTTTTGGGTATACAACAAGGGTACTTTAGTGGCACCAGAAGATGCTGAGGTATAAGTAAAATTGGCACAGTTCCAATTCATTCTTACATCATTGGTATCGGATGCATATGAGAAAAACAACTTACCGGTACAGGCTGAAAAATTTGTAGTTATACCAATACTATTGTCATTAGAAACCAAACCAACTACATTGCCCCATCTACCGCCACCTGCATATGCAGTAGGGGCAGATTTCACTTCAAATTCAATTTCCCATAAGTTCTCTTTGGTATCATACACATCTTGCATCAAATTAATAAACACTTTTGTGTAGTCGGGATTCAATGCATGTAAACCGGAGGTATATACTTTAGTTGCCCATTGTAATGCGTCATTATATCTGGCAGTTTCATTGAGTGGAAATCCTGCCATTGACAGACTAACTCTTGCTAAAATCCCTTGCACGGCTGTTTGCGTTACACGTCCATTGGTGGTAAAAGCAGAAATTTTATATACAAGCGGTTCTGCAGCAGTCATATCTGCCAATATTTGGGTATAAACCTCCTTCAAAGTACTACGGGGTAAGCCGGGATTATCAATATCAAAGCCTGATTTTAATGGCATTGGCACTCCACCATAATGAGTGGCAAGTAAATAGTAAAAATAGCCCCGGAGAAATAAGGTTTCTCCTTTAATAGCATTTCGCTTGGTTTCATCCATGGTGGGCTTATTAAGATTTTCCAACAACACATTAGCCCTATAAATACCCTGATAGCAAGCTTGCCAAAAGGCCTGGTAATTTGCGTCAGTAGAGTTTTGGGCATTAATGGCATTGCCTGTTGCACCAGCTACAGCGTAAAGGTCATCTGCATTGTAATGATGCCAATAGGCAAAAAAGAGTCCATAGATATTATTGTTAGCAACGGAATTGTAAACACCCGTTAACGCTTTGTTTAGATCGTCCTCTGTGTTATAATAAGTTTCCGGAGCCAGGGTATCTGTTGGTGCTGTTGCCAACTGCTTTTTACAGGAAGCCAGGGAAATTATTAGGATGATTAATGAAATATATTTTTTCATATAATAAGTTTTTAGAATGAAACATTTAAACCAAAAACAACCGTTCTTGATCTTGGATAGGAAGAAAAATCAAAACCCGGAGTAAGGGTAGTATTACGAACCGAAACCTCAGGATCATAGCCCGTATATTTGGTCCAGGTAATTAGGTTTTGGGCAGATGCATAAACCCTGATACCCTTTATATTAAGACTTCTCATTAATTTGGCAGGCAAATTATAACCTAACTGAACCGTTTTTAATCTTAAATAAGACCCATCTTCTATCACCCTGCTATTATAAGTACCACCCAAATTACTATAGAGTCTTGCTATGGTGTTTGATGGGTTAGTTGGTGTCCACCTGTTTTTAGCACTTTCAAACTGATTTAGTTGTGCATAACCAATTTCTCCCTCAAATACAATTCGGTTCGCATTAAATATATCATTACCGTAAGACCATTGGAAGAATACATTTAAATCGAAGTTCTTATAGGTAAAACTATTTGAAAACCCACCACTATGTAACGGATTCGGATTTCCAATAACGGTTAGATCTGCAGCGTTTACAACTCCGTCTCCATTGATATCTTTATATTTCATATCACCCGGTTGAATATTAGCCCTTCCATTAGTATTATTTGGCACATTTCCTTTCAAAACATACCCTCCTGTAGCCGTTTTATCAAAATCACTATACTGATAAATTCCATCAAATTTATACCCATAAAAAAGTGCGATAGGATTGTTGACTTTAGCAATGTAAAGACCACTTGTATATGCATTTGTATTCCAGGTCATGGTAGACAGAAGACTTTCCTGCCCGCTGTTCAATTGGTCTACATTACTTTTATTGAAGTCAATATTGAAGTTAGATGTCCAGCTAAAGTCTTTAGTGGCGATGTTTTTGGTAGTCAAAGAAAATTCAACTCCCTGATTACTTACTTGTCCGACATTCTTAAATCCGGTAGCAAATCCTGTTGCAAAAGGTAACGATGCATTTAACAATAAATTACTGGTTACTTTTTTATAATAATCTACCGATAATTGTATGCGTTGGTTAAAAAATGAGAGGTCTAATCCCAGGTTACTTTGGGAGGTAGTTTCCCATTTTAGTTTGGGATTGCCCGTTGAACCCGCTACAACCCAAGCAGTGGGATTATTTCCAAAAGGATAGCCATTGGTCGCATTATTAAAACTTAAGGTACTTAAATATGGAAAATCACTCACCCGGTTATTTCCTGTTACCCCATAACTATACCGCAACTTACCTTCATTGATAAAAGACAAATATTTTTTGGCAAATGCCTCTTCACTGAACCTCCATGCTGCTGCCATGGAAGGAAAATAGCCCCACTTATTGCCTTCGGCAAACTTTGAAGAACCATCTGCCCTGTAGGTAGCCGTAAATAAATATTTGCCCAAATAACTATAATTGACCCTTCCATAATAAGAAGCTAAAAACCATTCTGAGCTGACAGCAGTAACCGTTGAAGGTGTGCCCTCGTCTAAGCCGCTTAACCCTAAACTCTCGTTTGGCAGGTAAGTAGCTGCTGCACCATTTGCTGAAGTTTTATTGGATTGAGAAGAGAAGCCAGCAACCACATTGAGGTTGTGTTTTTTATTGAATGTGTTTGAATAAGTCAGGGTATTTTCATTAGAAAAATTCGTATTTAAATTATTAATCACAGAACCATTTACACCCTGCGTTGCACCCTGTGGCGTATTTATATTTCCGGAAAGTGTTTTAGAATTATTAAAACTATTGGCAGTTTGTGTGTTCTGGATAATACCGGCCGTAGCTCTGAATTTCAGATGCTTGATAATATCATAATCAATATAACCGCTCACAATTAGGTTATTTACAATCACTTCCCTCAACTGATTTTGTGCTTCTAAAACCGGATTGGTTCTATAGTCTCCGGTATTATTAATTAATGGATCTGACGCATTATCAATGATATCAACACTATCACCTACTACAGGTCTACTACCAATCACTGAGAAAAGGGGCAGTAGCGATGGAGAGAAAGTACCTTTGGTAGAAGTAGATGCAACAGCACCGTAGCTTTTTGTATTAGCGTAATTCATATTCACGCCTACTTTTATTTTATCGCTTACAGAATGATCCAGTGTGAATCTACCCTGGTACCTTTTAAATCCAGAGTTGATCATCACATTTGTTTGGTCAAACACAGACCCGGATAAGGTGAACTTTGTTTTTTGGTTACCCCCACTTATGGAAAGGTCATAATTTTTGGTTATACCTTGCTGAAAAAACAGATCTTGCCAATCAATTGGGGTTGCTGATAGATAAGAATCAAACGATTTGCCATTTGCGAGGTAATTTTTTTTGGTACTAACCGAATCAATATCCCACTGGAGTTTAACAAAGTCGTAAGGCGATAATACCTTCATCTTTTTAGTAATATTATCCGTACCCGTATAAGCATTAAAGGTTAGTGTAGACATAACTTCTTTCCCTTTTTTGGTAGTAACCATGATTACTCCATTAGCACCACGTGAACCATAAATGGCTGTAGAAGAGGCGTCTTTTAGCACTTCAATCGATTCAACATCCGATGGATTTATGGTATTAAAGTTAAAATTTTCAACAGGAAATCCATCTATCACATACAAAGGTGAATTATCCTGCGTAACTGAATTAGCACCACGAATAACAATAGTAGGTGTTGAACCAGGCTGACCATCACTGGAAGATACCCTTACCCCAGCAACACGTCCTGCCAAGGCATCAGCAATAGATTTAACCGGTGCCTTTTGAACATCTCCCATGCTTACTTTACTTACCGATCCTGTTAAATCTTTGCGTTTTACAGTACCATAGCCTATCACTACAACATCCTGTAAATTATCAATATTAGGAACCAGCGCTATGATGATGTTATTATTGTCTGCAGGTATTTCCTTTTGCACATATCCGGTGTAAAACAATACCAGTAATTTATCTTTGGTATCATTAACCTGTATTTTAAACACTCCATTACGGTCAGTTAATACACCTTTCGCAGCACCCTTAACCGTTACACTGGCCCCTTCGAGAGGGTCACCCCGTTCGTTCGTGATCTTTCCCGTAATTGTTTTTTCAACCGGAAAACCAGCCTCCACGACTTCAGTTTTGGGGGCAATTACGATCACCGATGTAGAAGGAATTTTATAGATGAGATTTGTATTCAGTAAAATCCTATCCATTACATTTTCAATATCCTCATTGATCGCCTGTATACTGATTTTCTTATCAGATGGAAGGATAT